>CAZNSS010000031.1:0-14152 GCA_964575465.1 uncultured Holophagales bacterium
GGGCGCGGCGGCGCGAAGCGCCGGGACACGGAGGCCGCCCTCGGCCGCAGTGACGCGAGCGGGGCGGGATGCGAGGGGCGTGACGGGCGGGAGGCCGGGAGGGACCCGCCCGGCGCGACCCTTGCGGAGCGTCCGCTCGACCGGGCCTTCTTCCGGAGCCGCCCGCGGGTGCGTCTCCGCGAATTCCCGACGCGTCGGCTGGGTGCGCGTCTCGTCAGCGACGGCGCGTCGCGAGAACCTCGACGGAGGCGAGTGGATCTCACCTTCCGTTCGGCCGCGGTCGTCAGTCAGTCCCACGGTTCGCCACCGCTGCCGTCTTCGAGGAACCTCCCGCAGTGATCGCAGTCCTTCTGCGGGAGGTCATACACCAGGTCGATCGAAACGAAAGGGAGCCAGTTCGGGGGCATCACACCGTCCTCGAGGAGACGAAGCCGCTTGTGCAGGTCGGGCAGTAGACGAGGACGCCGTCGGTAAAGGCGAGCCCATGGTCGGTCTTGCGGGATTGGTTCGGCGGAGTGGGCATCGAGCGGAAGGTGCGGCCGTGAACGGTCAGGTGGCGTCCGTGAGGGGTGTCGCGGGACGGCTCCTGCGCTGGTGTCAGCAGTTTCGCTGGTTGCGTCTACGGGCGGGAGGGCGAGGGCCGTTCGTCGGCGTCCGCGAACAGCGAGCCAGCGTTGACCTCCAGGCCGCGTGCGACCTTGAGGAGGTTAATCACGGCCACGTTACGCTCGCCGCGTTCGATCCCGCCGTAGTACGTCCGGTCGAGACCGCAGTGATGCGCGAAGGCCTCCTGAGACCATCCGCGCTCCTCGCGCAGCGCCCGGATCCTCGCGCCGAGAGCGACGAGGTCGCGATGCCTCTGCATTTCGCTGTCACCTTAGCGAAGGCACTGGCGATGAGGCGACGGGCGATAAGCACACCGTTGATACGCTAACGGGTTATCAGTATCATATGCCGGTGAGCGGATGCCTTGATAGACAGTTCCTGCCGAGGGCTACCGTCACGCACGGGTCACGAGGCACGCCGGGAGATCGCTTTGCCAACGGCGGAGCGCCAGCGGATGGCACCTGCCGACGACGAAGTGGTGCGGGGCCTCCTGTCGGCAGGCGCGGGGACTGCGATGAAGGGAAGGGCCGCACAGGTGGGGCGGGATACGCAGACCTCGGAAGCCCGATGTGAACTGGTGAAGCCGAACCAGACGCCTCCCGCAACCGAAGTGATGAAATGGCTCGACGGTGTGCTCGCCGATCCCGACCTTGCGAACGCGATCGAAGAGCGCATGGCCGAGATGGAGGCCGAGCAGGACCGCGTGGCGCACGGGGAGGACGGGCTCCGTCCGGGGAGGGATCTCCCCGGAACCCGGCGCGGGACCGCCCGTACACGCGGGAACCGGGTTCCGCCGAACGCGCGTCGCGCGAGGAGCGCGCCGAAGAGGAGACCAGGATGAACGAGAACGGGCCCGACTGCGACGCCGTGTCCGCCTCGCCCGAGGCGGGCGACGCCGGATCCATGGAGGAACGACGGCGACGATTCCTCGTGGCTTCTGAGAAGGTGCGTCGCGCTCTCGAGGCCAGGGGCGTGACCGAGGAGGACATCCAGCGGGACTTCGAGGCGTGGAGGGAAGCCCGGAGGCGAAGCAGGTCGAGCTCCGGCGGTCCCGGTACCTCCGCCGCATCACGCTCGTGAAACGGGAAGGCAAGCTCCGTCGCACTCCGGACCCCGGGTTCGCGGCAGGTCTGCGTCAGGCCGCTGCGAAGGCGAACCAGGGCGAGCGCGTGCGAGTAAGCATGGGACGGCGACAGGTGGCGGTCGTCCCTGTGGAGGACCTCCTCTTCCTCGAGAAGCTTGAGGACGAGGAGGACCTGAGGGATATCCGCGCCTCTCGTGCCGAGGCGGAGCGCGAGGGGACGATCCCATGGGATGAGGTGAAGGCGTCGCTCGGCCTCGAAGAAGGCGACCAAGAACGCACCGCGCTTCCGGCACGAAGGAGCGAGGAGAGCGCCGTGGACGAGATCAGGGCCTTCCACGACCCCGAGGCGCGCACGCTTACGGTCTGGTTCGGGAGACCCGAGGATGAGCACCTCTGCGAGGAGGTCGGTGGGGGCGTCGTGCTGATGAAGGACGGCGGCGGGGCCGTGATCGGCATCGAGAAGCTGGGATTCGTCGCCGAGCCCGAGGGCCTCCGACTGGTCCTCGAGGAGAGCTGTGGCGCCGGAGACGGAACGCCGGAGAAGGGGCCGGCGTCCGCGCCGCAATCGGCGCCCCCTCACGGCCGTCCGGTGCGCGTGAAGAAAGGTGCGCGCGTCGTCGGGGTCCTGATTTCGGATGAGGACTTCGCGCTCTTCCGGCGCCTCCTCGACGCCGAAGAGGACCGGCTCGACGTCATGGCCGCCCGCGAGGCACTTCGGGAGCTCGGGAGCATTTCCCTCGAAGAGCATGCGGATGAGATGGGCCTCTGATCCGCCTTGGCGGAGCCGTTGCGACCGGGGTGGACCGCGAGTCCCCGCGGAGGCCGAAGGTGCGGGCGAGAGGCTGCGACCACCCGAAGCGGCTCCGGCGAACCAGCAGTCGCGAGGCAGGGCCGTGCCTCCGACCGGACGAATCGGACGTATCCTGGTACCAGCACTTGCTCCCCACCCGACACGCCGAGAGGCCTCGAGTGGGGTTATTTCTTTTCCGGCGGGCTTCGTCGAACTCTCTTTGAGTTCGTCCCGAGGCGCCCGTGAGGCGAAAGGCGATGGGCACGCGCATCACGGTCGATCCTCGAGTCATGGGCGGGAAGCCCTGTATCCGAGGGATGCGCGTGACCGTGGCGACGATCGCTGGGCTTCTCGCCGGCGGGCACTCCGAGGCCGAGGTGCTGGAGCTCTATCCCTACCTCGACGCCGAGGACCTCCGCGCTGCCGAGCAGTGGGCGCGGGACACGGAGGAAAGGGCCGGAGGGCGGCTGTCCGCGGGAGTCGCGGTCGTGAGTGACCCGATGCTCGTCCTCCGTTTGACGGCCGGGGAGCTCGAAGACCTGGAGGAAGCGCTCGACGGCTACGCGGAAGAGCGTTTCGACTCGTACCGGATGTGGCTGAAGGGCGGGTCCCGCTCTGAGGCGGCGCTCGCGCTGCGGGACTTCCGGCGGGTCCGGCGCCTGTTCCGGACGATCGGGAAGCGAGCGGTGCGGGAGGGGACACCATGACGAGGCCGACCGATTCGAAGTGCCTGCCGCGTGGGCACGCGGCGTCCCCGCGGGGCGGCGAGGCTCGCGTGGAGGTCGATCCGGCGCTCTGGCAGGACGAGAGGGGAGACGGCGGGCTGCTCCTTTGCGCGCTCCGCGTGAACGGGCTCCCGATGCATCTCGAGGCCGTGGCCGTCCGTCAGGGCCGCGCCGGGGTCATGGTCGCCCAGGTGCCGGAGGACGAGGAGCGTCTCGTCGCGCTCGACGGGATGTACTCGGCGCGATGGGGAACGACTCCGATCGTTCCTCCGGGTCGCCGAAAGGCGCGGGATTACGTCCTGTACGCGGTTCCGTTCGGAGACTGACGGTGCGCCGGCGCAAGACCGAGGTCGAGCGCTGGATGGACGAGGTGCTGAACGGCGATCCGCGGTTGGCGAAAGCCGTCGAGAAAAGGCTCGAGGAGATGCTCCGGGAGGCTGATGCGGTCGACGCGCGGAACAGGGCCTCGACGGCCAAGGGAGATCGGGGGAAAGGGCATGAACGACACGATTCCTGCCGCGACCTGGGCAGCGGCCGCCATGAAGCTGCCCGCAAGGACGTGGGAGCTTCTCTTCGAGCTGCTCCTGCAGGATCTCCCGGCCGAGAACGATCCGGAGATCAAGGCCGCGTGGCTGGCGGAGGTCGAGCGACGGATGAGGGAGACCGACCCGTCCGAGCTGATTCCGGCCGACGACGTCTTCGCGGGAGTCCGCACGACTCTGAGAAGACCGCCACAGCCCCGGCCGCCCGTGGCAGTCGACGGCCTCGTCCTGCCCGTACGCGACGTGATTGACGTCTGTCAGGCCTTGCCGGCCGACGAGCGACTGCAGCTTGCAGGGAGCTACCTGCGGCGGGAGCGGGCCTCGGGAGCGTCGGAGCATCACAAGGCCTGGCTCGAGGATTCGGCCCGGTGGCTGTTCGCGGCGAAGGCCGCGCGGTGCGCCGGCGTGACGAAGGACGATGAGATGGGGACGTTCGACGTGTACGAGCCGGAGCCCGAGCTGACCTGCCCCTCCTGCTCGATCCCGCTCCGCGATTGGCAGGGGAGGGAGGGGCCTCGGCTCTGCCTCGTCTTCCGCCAGGGTGAGCCGGACGCGGTCGGGACGGCGCTCGGTGGGCCGCCCGTGTATCGGGAGCTACACGGAGACCCGGTCCGCCTTCCCCCGGCGTTCCGGATCTACAGCCACGACTGCCCGCGCCACCGTCCGATCTACGCGTTGTGCGGGAGCGAAGAGGGCGTATGGACGCGGACCGAGATCATCCCGCCGGACGTCGACGCCGAGTGACCTCGAGGAACTCCTCGGCGAGGCGTTCGCGATAGGGGGTGTCGAGGCCCTCTGCGATCCTCTCGAAGTGAACGTAGTAGAAGAGGCGATCGCTTCGGAACCCGACGAGCGCCTCGGCGAAGTCGAAGTCCCGCTCCTCCCAGCCCTCCCGGAGCCAGCTGTGCCAGCCGCGCTCGAGAGTGGTCCGCACCACCTCGGCGCTGATCGAAACCTGGAGCGGCGCGTCCTCGGGGAAGTGGCGGGCCGGGTCGAAGGCGACGAAGAGTCCGCGAATCGGATCGACGCCGAGGAGGACGGACGTGAAGACACCGAAGGGATCGCGCCCCCGACTCGGGTCGTCGGGTGACGCGGGAGGCAGGAGCGTCATCCGGGCGCCGTCGCCATCCGTGCCGTCCGGCCGGAGGCTGAAGAGCGATCCGAGAAGGCCGTAACGCTGGAGGAGCGGATCCTCGAACGCGAGCCGGAAGACACCGCTCTTGTCGCTCTCGACCTTGAGCAGCTCGCAGCCCGAACGGAGAAGCGTGTCGCACAGGAATGCGAGGAGCGGTGCCGTGGGGTTCGTCGAAGAACCGGAGCGGGCTCGTGCCATTTGACTCAGCGTACCGAGCCCGGGACGAGAAGGGAGCTCCCCGAAGGTGTGATCGAACGCGGCGAGCGGCGGAGTCGTTTCGACGGTCATCGAGCCGGCGAATGCGCGTGCCAGATCCGCCTCTCGGTGCGGTCTACTCGATGCAGGCACACCTGCTCTCCGGCTGCGAAGCGGATGCCGCGGCCCCGTAGGTCCCTCTGGGCGGGGGCGCCCTCCCTCACCGGCGCGGCACGCGCGCGAGGAAGTCGCCGAGAGGGACGGCCTCGACTCCGGAGCCGAGCGGGAACGCCGAAGCGATGGGTGCGACGACCCAGGCCTCGTCGATCCGGAGGTCCTCGAGAGCGGACCAGAAGCCGCGGGTCACCGTCGGAGCGGACGACGCCTTGCACTCGACGGCGATCCGACGCTTTCCCTTCTCGAGGACGAGGTCGAGCTCGGCCCCGGCGCTCGTCCGGAAGAAGAAGGCCCGCCAGCCGGGGAAGGCCGCGAGGACGTTCTCGAGGACGAGGCTCTCCCACGAAGCGCCCCTTACCGGGTGCCCGAGGAGGTCGTCGGGGGTGACGATGCCGAGGAGCGCGTGGAGGACCCCGGTGTCGCGGAGGAAGACCCTCGGGGACTTCACGAGCCGCTTGCCGAGATTCGCCTCGAGAGGAGGCAGCAGGCGGAGCATGAAGGTCCCCTCGAGGAGCTCGAGCCAGGCGCGAACGGTGTGGGCGCTGACTCCCAGCGCCGACCCGAGCCGGGCGGAGTTCAGGGTCTGCCCGTGCTCGTGGGCGCACATCCGCCAGAGGCGCGCGAGCCGGGGAACGTCCACGCGCGCGCGGACGTCCCGCACGTCCCGCTCGAGGAAGGTCCGGACGAAGTCCTCTCGCCAGGCGAAGCTCTCCTCGTCCGTCGCGGCGAGCACGCTCCTCGGGAAGCCGCCGCGGAGCCACGTGGTGTTCAGTGCCTCGTCGATCCCGGCGCCAGACAGCTCGGGCAGGAGGAACGGGGTCAGCTCGACGAACGTGACGCGTCCGGCGAGCGTCTCGGAGCTCTGGCGCAGGAGGTCCGGAGAGGCCGAGCCGAGGACGAGCACCTGGCCGTTCCGATCCTGCGCATCGACGACGGAGCGGAGGACGGGGAACAGGTCGGGGACCCGCTGGATCTCGTCGAGGCAGACCGTGTCGCCGGCGTGGAGGGCGAAGAACGCCTCCGGGTCGGTCAGCTTCGCCGCGTCCGAAGGCCGCTCGAGGTCGAGGTAGAGCGACTTCGGCAGGTGAGACAGGACCCTCTTCGCGAGCGTCGTCTTGCCGCACTGCCGCGGGCCGACGATGGCGACGACGGGACTCCTCCGGAGCCGGAGGACGACGTCTTTCTCGGTCTTGCGGGAAACGTAACCGTGCATATCGGCAGTCTAAGCGCCGATTCTCCATGACTCAAGCGGTCCGTCGTCGGCGCGCGGAAGTCCTGGTCGACACGAAGCCCGGCGAGACGAGGCTCGCCCCGGTCGCCGGGGTCCGCGGCCGTGGCAGCCGGCGCCCCCTCTTTACGCCGCCCGGAACGAGGAGAACGGGTCGACGTAGCGGGGCGGTATGGCGTGGTCGAGGCGCCAGGCGATGCTCATCGGCCGGGAACCGTGATGCCTCACGTAGCGCGCGGGGCCGAGGAAGACGAACGGGGCGGTCGTCCCGAGGTCGGTGTCGCGGTTCTCGCGGACGAAGAGGAAGACACGGTGGCCGTGCGCGTGGCCCTCGCGGTAGCGCCTGCCGGTGGGAGAGTCCTCGGGCGTGGTGCTCTGCGACTGCCAGTGGAACTCCGTGGGGCTGACGGCGTAGTCGGCGTAGCGGGTCGACGACGAGAAGAGCTTCTCGGACTTGTTGATCGTCACGAAGAAGAGGTCCGCGTTCTGGTCGCGGAGGAAGCGCACGCCCGTGCCAGCCAGCTTGCGGGGCGCTTCGAGAGTCGAGTCGCCCGTGCCGGCGAGGATCTCGTCGCTCGTGTAGGAGTGGTGGAGGAGGAGCGGCCACGCGGCCTCGGGCCGGATCGACGTGCCGTGGGGACGGGTGGCGGTGACGATCTCGGCGAGCTGCTCGAACTCGCGCGCGAGCTCGGCGTTCGCGGCGAGCGCCCCGAGGACAGCCGAGCGCGAACGAGGTCGCGAGTCGAAGTCCCAGAGGAGTCCCGCGAGCATGGCGAGGAGCCGGTCGTCGTCCGGGGAAGACGGGGCGCCGCCATCGGACGCGGCTCGCCAGAGGCGCTGCCAGGTCTCCTGCCGGAGGCGGTCGGAGACGTGAAGGAGGCGCTCCATGCGGGCGTTGAGGAGAGCCTCGCCGGGTGGGGCCGGCTCCGCGAGGAAGCCCGCCCGCCGGCGAAGGGCCGTCCAGCCGCCGACCGCCTTCGCGTAGACGTCGTCCACGGGGCGGCGGGACTCGTCGAGGAACTCCCGGAGGGTCGTCTCCGCGCCGCCGGGGCAGCGGAGGAGGTCGGCCCGGAGGCCCGCGACGTTCGTCGCGAGCGCGCTCTTGAGGTTCTCGAGGACGAGTGCCCGGGACTTCCTGTCGAGGCGGAGGCTGCACCCGGGCGGGAGGAGCGGGAAGCCCCGCTCGACGTCCTCGACGAGGCGGCGGCGCGTCAGGCCCGTGAGGACCCAGAGCCGCTCCTCGTACCGAAACTCCCGGCGGTGCTGGCCGATGAAGTCGAGGACGAGGACGGACGACTTCCCGGGTGCGAGGCGCAGGCCGCGACCGAGCTGTTGCTGGAAGAGGAGCGCGCTCTCCGTCGGGCGGAGGAGTAGGAGCGTGTCCACATCGGGGAGGTCGACCCCCTCGTTGTAGAGGTCGCAGGTGAAGAGGACGTTGACGTCCCGGCTCACGAGGCGAGCCGGAGCGGAGAGACGCACCTCGTCCGGGACGCCGGCGTGGACGGAGAGCGCCGGGATGCCCGCCTCGTTGAACTTGCGGGCCATGAAGTCGGCGTGGGCCACGCTGACGCAGAAGCCGAGGGCCCGGGCCGTGCGCGGGTCGCCGTGCTTCTCGACGAACTCGTCGAGGACCGTCCGGACGCGCAGGTCGTTGCTCGTGTAGAGGTTCGTCAGGCCGTCGACGTCGTATCCCCCGCGGGACCAGCCGACGGTGGTCAGGTCGGTCCCGTCGGCGATGCCGAAGTAGTCGAACGGCGCGAGGAGGCGCTTGTCGAGGGCGTCCCAGAGCCGGATCTCGGCCGCGGGGCGGCCCCCGAACCAGTGGAGGATGTCCCGTCCGTCGGTCCGCTCCGGGGTGGCCGTCAGGCCGAGAAGGACCCGGGGCCGGAGGTGGTCGAGCAGGGGCTGGTAGCTGTCGGCGGCGCCGCGGTGGATCTCGTCGACGACGGCGTAGTCCCAGTAGTCGGGCCCGTGGCGCGCGAGGAGCCCCCGGGAGTTGAACGACTGGACGCTGGCGAAGAGGTGGTCGACGGAGGCCGGCTCGTTCCCTCCGCCGAGGCGCTCGCCGAAGGACCCGTCGCGCAGGACGTTGCGGAAGGCGAAGCGGGCCTGCTCGAGGATCTCCTCGCGGTGCGCCACGAAGAGAAGGCGGGGCCGCCCGCCGGCGGATTCCGCGAAGCGCCGGTAGTCGAAGGCGGCGACGATGGTTTTGCCGGTCCCGGTGGCGGCGACGACGAGGTTGCGGTTGCGGCCGTGCTCTTCCCGCTCGCGACGGAGCTCTTCGAGGATCTCCTCCTGGAACGGGTACGGACGGAGATCGAAGAAGAACCGCGGAGTCTCGCTGCGATCCGAAGCGGCGCCGAGGGCCTCCCGGAGCCTCTTCTGTCCGGGGGCGTCGTCCGGGTGGAGCCGTTCGAACTCCGCGTTCGCCCAGAGCGTCTCGAACTCGCCGCGGAACTTCTCGATCGTGTCCGGGTCGCTCTTCTCGGAGAGCTTGACCGTCCACTCGAGGCCGTCGCCGAGGGCCGCGGCGGAGAGGTTGGCCGAGCCGACGTAGGCCGTGCTGAGGCCCGTCTCGCGGTGGAAGAGCCACGCCTTGGCGTGGAGGCGCGTCCGCCGCGTGTCGTACGAGATCCTCACCTCGACGCCGGGCAGGCGTGCGAGCGCCTCCAGCGCCGCCGGGTCGGAGGCGCCCATGTAGACCGTCGTCAGGAGCCGGAAGGAGCGGTGGGCGGCGGCGAAGCTCTCGAGCGTCTCGCGCAGCTGCTGCCACCCGCGCCAGGTGACGAAGGCGACGATCGCGTCCACGCGATCGGCCGTCGGGATCTCGGCGACGAGCTCGGCCCCGAACCGGGGGTCCCGCCGGGCCCCGGTGAGGAGGCTCGTGCGCCCGAGGGGCGTGGCGGGCCGCGGCGGGGCGGCGGGGGAAGAGTAGACGGCTTCGAGAAGGTGGACGGGTGAGTCGAAGCCCTCCTCGGGGACGCCGTCCTCCCGCGACGAAGGCACCCGGGAGAAGAGCCGTTCGAGGAGATCGTTGCAGAGAGCGACCCTCTTCGGGCCGGCTTCTTCTCCCCGGATCTCCTCCAGGACTCGCTGGATCTCCGCGCCGACGGCGCGGGCCAGAAGGTGGGGCGCCTCGTCTTCGGAGAGCTGACGTTCCGAGATTCCCCGGAGGTGGAGCGCCGCGACGGCCCGCCGGAGGCGGCGTGTCAGCAGGTCCTCGTAGATCCCGTCTCTGAGCGAATCCGGCATCTGCTCCCCGTGGCCAGGATAGCGAGGGATTCGGGTATCGGGGGGCTTTCCACGGTCGGGCGCGGCATGCCCGTCGGGCTGTGCCGTCGAACTCTCGGAACCGTGTCCTCTCTCCTTTGCCAATAGGCAGCCGCAGGAGGGCGGTGCCATCATCACGTGGCATACCCATGCCATGCCAGCAATGGCTCGGAGGAACTTTCACGTCCCCCTCTCTCCCGAGACCTACGACGCCCTCCGCGAGGAGGCCGACGCGATGGGGGTCCCTGCGACGACGATCGTCCGCGAGGCCGTCGAAGGCTGGATCGACGAACAGCGGGCGAAGCGGCTCAGGGACGAGATCGCCGCGTACGCCGAGGAAACGGCGGGGACGAGCGCGGACCTCGATCCGGCGCTCGAGGTGGCGGCCGCGGCTGAGCTGAAGAGCGCGGCGGAGCGGAAGTGAGAAGGGGCGAGATCTAATGGGCCGAGCTCGAACCGAGATCGGGGTCCGAACAGAGGGGCCGCAGGCCCGTGATCGTCGTCTCGAACGACGGGTTCAACTCCGTGCCGGCCTGGAGGTCCGTCGTCGTCGTGCCGCTCTCGACGTCGACCGCTCGCACGGGCCCGACGGCCATCGGCTTGCCCGCGGGCGCCGGAGGGCTCTCGAAGGCGAGCGTCGCGCTCTGCCACCGGGTGACGACGCTCGACCGGCCGAAGCTGACGCGACGGCTCGGGGCGCTCGCTCCAGCCGACCTCGAAGGACTCGCAGCCGGGCTGAAGGCCGCGCTCGACCTCGGCTGACTCCCCCCTACCCCTCCAGCCCGAAGAACCGCTGGATCCGGTCCAGCAGGCCGTCCGTGACGGCCTGCTGGACTCCCGTCCCCGCCGCCGGCGCAGCCACGGCGGCCTGCTCTCGGGAGCGCGACTCGAGCGCCTCGGAGAGGGCGCGGGCGAGGTGGTTGTCGTCGCGCAGGAGGGTGGAGACGGCCGCCTTCTCGACGACGACGACCTCGACCTCGTCGAGGGCGAGGACGGAGGCCGAGCGGGGCTCGCCCGTGAGGAGGCTCATCTCGCCGAAGAAGCTGCCGGGGCCGAGGCGCGCGAGCTCGCGGGCCACGCCGCCGTCGGTGCGGCGGACGCGGACCTCGCCGTCGAGGAGGACGAAGAGCGACCCCCCCTCGTCGCCCTGGCGGACGAGCGCCTCGCCGACGGTGTAGCGCTCGAGGTGCGCGTGGCGGGCGAGGTCGCGCACCTGGTCGTCGGAGAGCGGCCGGAACGTCCCGACGCTCCGGAGGGCCTCGAAGCTCTCGGCGCGGAGCTTCTCGAGGCGCTCCTCCTTGCGGGTCTCGGCGACGTTGCGGACGGCCACCTCGCGCTGCGGGAAGGGGATGGCGAAGCCGGCCCGCCGGAGGGCGTACCAGGCGCGGGAGAGGGCCGCGTCGCGGACGGCGGCGACGTTCGCGAAGTCGCGCGTCCAGAAGCGGAGGTCGTACTCGACGGCCGAGTCGGCGAAGCGCGAGACGAGGACCTCTGGGGGCGGAGTGGCGGCGACCCCTTCGGCGCCGGCGATCGCCGCCGCGAGAACGGCCTTCACGTCGCCGGGCGGGTGGGCGTAGGCGACGCCGACCGTGGCGTGGAGCATCGCGGCGGGGCCGGGACGCGAGAAGTTGAGGATGTCCTCGCGCGCGACGCGCGCGTTCGGGAGGACGACGTGGTGTCCGTCGCGCGAGCGGAGGGTGAGGGTCCTCCAGTTCATCTGGACGACCTCCCCCTCCTTGTCACCCACGCGGATCCAGTCCCTCGGGGCGAGGGGGCCCTCGAGCTGGAGGGCGATGCCCGCCATGGCGCTCGAGAGGACGTCCTGGAGCGAGAGGCCGAGGATGGCCGAGAGGACGGTCGAGGTGACGAGGAGGCCGGTGAGGTTGAAGTCGTAGAGCGTCTTGAGGAGCGCGAGACCGACGCCGACGAGGACGACCACGTTGACGACGTCGAAGAGGAGTCGCGGGACGGAGATGTGCCGAGGCTTGAGGACGCGCTCCCAGACGACGTGGTCCGCGACCTGGAGGAAGACGTAGACGCCGACGAGGATGAGGGCCGAGAGCGCCGCCCTCCAGATCGTCTCCTTGCCCGGGTGGCTCAGCCGGCCGTCGACGAGGAGGAAGGCCGCGAGGAGGCCGAGGGCGGCGAGGGCGAAGCGGACGTGGGCGACGAGCCTCGACGTGCGCGAGAAACGGAGGACGGCGGCGACGAGGCAGACCAGCGCTCCCGCCTCGAGCGCGGCCAGGACGGCGGGGTTCATCGCGCGGAAGATACCAGCCGCGCGGCGGGCGACCACTCCCGGCCGGGGCCCGGGCCGCGGCGCCAGCGGCGGCTGCTGCGTCGCGGCAGGCTTTGATAACATTCTTCGATGGAAAGGTCTCGAACAGGAAGCCCCGAAGCGTCGTGCGAGTCGCGCCTCCGCCTTTGGCTTCCGCTGACGGCTCTCCCGGGACGGACATGAAGAGCTTCGGACCACCGCCTCCCCAGGGCCTCTACGACCCGGCCAACGAGCACGACGCCTGCGGCTTCGGATTCGTCGTCGACGTGAAGGCCCGCCCCTCCCACGACATCGTCCGCAAGGCGCTGCAGGTCCTCTGCAACCTCGAGCACCGGGGCGCGACCGGCAGCGAGAAGAACACCGGCGACGGCGCCGGGCTGCTCTCTCAGATCCCGCACGCGTTCGTGGAGCGCTGGGCGAAGGCCGCCGGCGTCGAGCTGCCGCCGCCGGGGGACTACGGCCTCGGGATGCTCTTCCTGCCGGTGGAGGCGGCGAGCCGTCACGTCTGCCAGCGGAAGCTCGAGGAGATCGTCGCCGCCGAGGGGCAGCGGGTCCTCTGCTGGCGCGACGTCCCGACCGACAGCGCCTCGCTCGGCGCCACGGCCCGGGCGAGCCAGCCGGTCATCCGGCAGATCCTCGTCGGGCGCGGCGTCGGGACGGAGCCGGGCGACGCGTTCGAGCGGAAGCTCTTCGTCGTCCGCCGGCTCGCGGAGAAGTCGGTCTCCCGCTCGGCCCTGCCGGGTCGCGACACCTTCTACGTGGCGAGCCTCTCGTCGCGGACCGTCGTCTACAAGGGGATGCTGAACGCCGACCAGCTCGGGGCCTTCTACCCCGACCTCTCCGAGGACGTGTTCTCGTCGTGCCTCGCGATGGTCCACTCGCGCTTCTCGACGAACACCTTCCCCAGCTGGTCGCGGTCCCACCCCTACCGCTACATCTCCCACAACGGCGAGATCAACACGCTTCGCGGGAACGTGAACTGGATGCAGGCGCGGCAGCGGATGTTCGAGTCGCGCCTCTTCGGCGACGACCTGAAGAAGGTCCTCCCGGTCATCGACACCGAGGGCTCCGACTCGTCGATGTTCGACAACGTCCTCGAGCTCCTCGTCCTGGCGGGGCGCTCGCTCCCGCACGCGCTGATGATGATGGTGCCGGAGCCCTGGAGCCGCCACGAGTCGATGGGCGCCGAGCTCAAGGCGTTCTACGAGTTCCACTCCTGCTTCATGGAGCCGTGGGACGGCCCGGCCTCCATCGCCTTCACGGACGGCATCCGGATCGGCGCCATCCTCGACCGCAACGGGCTCCGCCCCTCGCGCTGGGTCGCGACGAAGGACGGGCTCGTCGTCATGGCCTCCGAGGTCGGGGTCCTCGACTTTCCGCCCGAGAGGGTCGCGGCGAAGGGGCGCCTCCAGCCGGGGCGCATCTTCCTCGTCGACACCGCCGAGGGGCGGATCGTCCCCGACCGCGAGATCAAGGAGGCGCTCGCGGCGGCCGCTCCATACGGCGAGTGGCTGAAGGAGCACCTCGTCCGCCTCAAGGACCTCCCCGACCCGCCCGGCGTGAGGGAGCCCGACCACGAGACGGTGCTCCGCCGGCAGGAGACCTTCGGCTACACGCTCGAGGACGTGCGGATGATCGTGAACCCGATGGCCGCCGCGGGGACGGAGCCGATCGGGTCGATGGGGACGGACATCCCGCTCGCCGTCCTGTCGGAGGCGCCGCAGCTCCTCTACGACTACTTCAAGCAGCTCTTCGCCCAGGTGACGAACCCGCCCGTCGATGCGGACCGGGAGGCGATCGTCATGGCCGTCGACACGGCGATCGGCCCCGAGGAGAACCTCCTCGAGCCGACCCCGGCGGCGGCGCTCCACTTCGAGCTGCCGACGCCCGTCCTCCTGAACGCGGAGCTCGAGAAGGTCCGTTCCCTCGCCGGTGGGCCGGGCTCGCGAGGTTTCCGGTCGATCTCGCTCCCGATCCTCTTCAAGGTGAAGGACGGCGGGCAGGGGCTCCGGAAGGCGATCGAGCAGCTGCGGCGGCGCTGCTCCGAGGCGATCGCCGAGGGGCACAACATCCTGATCCTCTCCGACCGCGGCCACGACGAGACCGACGCGCCGATCCCGGC
>CAZNSS010000032.1:0-13887 GCA_964575465.1 uncultured Holophagales bacterium
CGTCGTCGCCGATCTGGTCCATCCCCGACGGGCGGCCGCGGCGGCTCGTCAGGTCACCCATCAGGTCGCCCATGTATTCCTGCGGGGCCCGCACGGCGACCTTCATGACCGGCTCGAGAATCGTCGGCTTGGCCTTCTCCATGGCGTCCTTGAACGCGAGCGAGCCGGCGATCTTGAACGCCATCTCCGACGAGTCGACGTCGTGGTACTGCCCGTCGTAGAGCTCGACGCGGAAGTCGACCATCGGGTAACCCGCGAGGTAGCCCCTCTTCCGGGTGTCCTGGATCCCCTTCTCGACGGCGGGGATGTAGTTCCTCGGGATCGAGCCGCCGAAGATGTCGTCGACGAACTCGAAGTCGGCGCCGCGGGGGAGGGGCTTGACGCGGATCTTGCAGTCGGCGAACTGTCCGTGGCCGCCCGTCTGCTTCTTGTGGCGCCCGTGCGCCTCGGCGGGCCTCGTGATCGTCTCGCGGTAGGGCACCTTCGGCGGGTGGAGGATGACCTCGACGTTCGACTTCCGCTTCATGCGGGCGACGGCGATCTCGACGTGGAGCTGGCCCGCGCCCGACAGGAGGAGCTCGCTCGTGTCCGCGTCCCGGTGGAACTTCAGGGACGGGTCCTCCTCGGTGAGCTTGCTGAGCGCGATGGAGATCTTGTCCTCGTCTCCCTTCGACTTCGGCTCGATGGAGAAGGAGATCGCGGGCTCCGGAACGGCGACGGCGGGGAAGCGGTACGGCTTCTCCTTCGCGGAGAGCGTGTCCCCCGTGAGGGTCTCCTTGAGCTTGGCGACGACGCCGATGTCGCCGGCCGGGACCTCGGGGACGGTGTTCATCGTCTTGCCGAGCGGCGAGAAGACCGGTCCGAAGCGCTCGGCGGTCTCGCGGTTCGGGTTCCAGTAGGTGCCGTCGGCCTTGACGGTGCCGGAGTGGACCCGGAAGAGGGTGAGTCGGCCCGTGAAGGGGTCGGAAATCGTCTTGAAGACGATCGCCGCCACCGGACCGCTCGGATCGCACGCGAGGACGTCGGTGTTGCCGTCCTTGCCCGTCGCGGCGGCGGGGAAGGAGTCGGCCCCGGGGAGGAGGTCGACGATCTCGTCGAGGATCTTCTCGACGCCGCGCTCGTGGTCGCCCGCCGCCGCGAAGAGGACCGGGACGATCTTCCGCTCGCGGATCGCCTTCCGGAGGGCCGGGAGCATCTGCTCCTCGGTGAGGTTCCCCTGGCTGAAGAAGGTCTCCATGAGGGCGTCGTCGCCCTCGGCGACCATCTCGACGAGCGCCTCGTGGAGGGCCGCGGCATCGGCGGCGAACTCCTCGGGGATCGGGCCCTCGACCGTCTTCCCGGCGTCGTCGGTGAGGAACCCCTTCATGCCGATCAGGTCGATCGCGCCGCGAAAGCCCTTCTCCCTGCCGATGGCCGCCTCGATGCAGACGCAGGAGCGGCCGAACTTCTTCTGGAGCTGGTCCATCACGCGGCCGCCGTCGGCGTTCTCGCGGTCCATCCGGTTGACGACGACCATGCGCGGGAGGCCGAACTCGTCGGCGACCTGCCAGGCCTTCTCGGTCTGGACCTCGACGCCCGCGACGGCGTCGACGACGACGATCGCCGCGTCGGCCGCGCGCATCGCGCAGATCATCTCCGACGCGAAGATGCCGTAGCCGGGCGTGTCGATGAGGTTGATCTTGCTCTTCTTCCACTCGAGGGCCGCGACCGCGAGCCCGATCGAGATCTTCCGTTCGATCTCCTCCGGATCGAAGTCGGTCGGTGCCGAGCCGTCCTCGACGCGACCGAAGCGGTTGACCGCGCCCGCCTCGTGAAGGAGCGCCGAGACGAGGGTCGTCTTCCCGACGCCGTTGTGGCCGGCAATGGCCACGTTGCGAATGGCGGAAGCGGGATACTGTTTCATGCTGCGTCCCCCTCGGAGAGGTGTTTCAAAAGGCCTGCATTATAGGGATCGCGGGCCTTTCCCCGAAGCGTGGAGTCCCGGGAATCGAACGGAGTCCCCGGCAGCGCTCCGGGAGGCGCGACTCGCGCGTTGACACCCTCTTTCGCGGAGCCCTAAACTGCGCCACACCGGGAGAATCCCGGCATCCTATTGCCGCAGTCGCGAACGGGAGGACCTCTGCCGAGCGTATCCGGTGCGTCCCCCTCGGGTGTCCCGAAGAGGTTCGGCCGCTACGAGGTAATCCGCGAGCTGGGGAAAGGCGCCATGGGCGTCGTCTACCTCGGCCGCGACCCCGTCATCGGCCGCCTCGTCGCCCTGAAGACGATCCGATCGGTCAGCGAGGACGACGTCGAGCAGCGCGAGTTCCAGGAGCGCTTCCTGCGCGAGGCGCAGGCGGCAGGCATCCTCTCCCACCCCAACATCGTCACGGTGCACGACGTCGGCGAGGACTCCTCGACGGAGACGTCGTTCATCGCCATGGAGTACGTCGAGGGGAAGAACCTCAAGCAGATCCTCGGCGAGAAGACGGCGTTCACGTTCGAGCGCGTCGCCGAGATCGTCGGCCAGGTCGCGGAGGCCCTCGACTACGCCCACAGGCGGGGAATCGTCCACCGCGACGTGAAGCCGGCGAACATCATCATCACCCCCGAGAACCAGGTGAAGATCACCGACTTCGGGATCGCCAAGACCGAGAAGTCGAACCTCACGACGACGGGGCAGTTCCTCGGCACGCCGAACTACATGTCGCCCGAGCAGGTGACGGGCGACGCGGTCGACGGCCGGAGCGACCTCTTCTCGCTCGGCGTCGTCCTCTACGAGCTGCTTACCCGGAAGAAGCCCTTCACGGCGGACAACCTCACCTCGATCTCCTACAAGATCGTCCACGAGCAGTTCGTCCCGCCCGAGACGTACGACGCCGGAATCCCTCCGGAGTTCGCCGGGGTGCTCGACAAGGCCCTCGCGAAGGACCCGGGGGAGCGATTCCAGCGCGGCAACGACTTCGCCCTCGCGCTCTACGAGTTCAAGGCGCGCGAGGAGGAACGGCAGATGCTTCGGGACCTCGGCCAGATGGTCGCCGAGGCGGAGAACCTCGGTCCCGTCAACACGGTCACGGCGCCGCCTTCTCCGCTGCCGCCCGCGGCCCCGCCCACCCCCGCGCCCATGCCGGCGCCTCCCGCGGTCGGACGGTCCCCGTTCGACATGCTGGCCGCGCCCGTTTCCCCGCCGCCGCCCCGACCCCCGGAGCCGGACGACGATCTCGCCACCAGGGAGGTCGTGCGTCCCCTTCCCGCGACCGCCTTCGTCGCGCCGTCCATTCCCGCGCCCGCGGCGACGGACCCCGCCGTCGGCGGACCTTCGGCCGACTGGCAGCTCGACGAGCCGACGCGTTCGAAGAAAGCCCCGCCCCCGCCTCCGTCGGCTCCGGTCGAGGACGTCGTCGACGTCGATGCCTCGCTGCCCGGGCCGGAGATTCCCGCGTCCACCGAGCCTCCTGCGCCTCCCGAGCCTCCCGCTTCGCGGCCCCGGGGCGTTGCCCTTTCCCCCTTCGACGACGTCCCGTCGGCCCCGGGGCTCTCCGAGGACCGTCCCGAGGGAGCGACCGAGATCATCCAGGTCGGGGGCCTCGCGGGCTTCGCTCCGGCGCCCGGCGGCGGAACCGACAGGCCGACCGAGATCCTGAAGCCGATCGCGCCGCCCGCTTCCGAGCCGGCGGCTCCTCCCGTTCCCCCTTCGCCGGCGGCCTTCGTCGACCGGCCCACGGAGATCCTCAGGCCGATCGCCCCGCCCGCGGTCGAGAAGCCCCCGGAGATCGAGAAGCCGGCGGTCGTTCCTGCTCCTCCCTCGCCGCCTGCCACGGGCTCGGACCGGCCCACCGAAATCCTCCGCAGTCCGTTCGCGGTCCCGGCGACCGCGCCGGTCCCCACCCCTCCTTCCGGCGATGCCGGCGAGGAAGGGGCGACCGAGCGGATCGTCGATGCGATGAAGCTGGCCCGGTCCGGAGCGCCCGCACCGAAGCCGCCGTCGTCGTCGTTCCCGGCGCCGCCTCCGGTCACGAGGCCGACCGCTCCTCCTGCGCCGAGGCCGCCCGCTCCGGCCACGAAGCCGGCCTCCTCCGCCGGAATCCCGGCTCCCGCACCTCCGGCGACGCTTCCGCCGGTCGATCTGGCGCCGATCCCCGAACCTGCCCCCGCCCCGCCTGCCGCGCCGGCCGGGCCCCTGCTCAAGCGATCCGTCAACGGGAGATTCGTCGCGCTGATCATCGGGGTCGTCCTCGTCATCGCCGGGGTCGTCGCCGGGTCCCTCTGGTCGAGGAAGGCGAAGATCGACGCGCAGGCCGCCGTCGACGAGGTCCGCGAGCGCGAGGTCCAGGAGCTGAAGGCCCTGATGGAGGACGGCAATCGCCTCCTCGGCGCGGGAAACGCCGGCCAGGCCCTGGAGAAGTTCCGGGAAGTCATCCGCCGCAAGCCCGACTCGGTCGCCGCTCGCGAAGCCTTGGCCCGCGCCGAGGAACAGGTGAAGGCGGCGAATGCGGGAGAGGAAATCGGCCGGGAGGTCGAGACGCGCCTCGCCGCGGCCCGTCAGGCCGCTGAGAAGGGCGATTTCGACACCGCCCTGAACGAGCTCTCCGCGGTCCTTCTCCTCCAGCCCGAGAACGCAGACGCCCTCGCCATCCGCGCGTCCGTGAAGGCGGCGCAGGCCGAGAAGGCCGCTGCCGACAAGAAGGCTGCCGAGGAGCTCGCGAAGAAGAAGAAGCCGACCCCGGTGCCGACGCCCGTCCGCGAGGTGAAGGCCGTGGCCCCGGTCGAGCCGCCGAAGCCGGCCACGCCGACGCCCGGTGTCTCGCGGATCCGAATCGTCTTCCAGAGCCCAGCGCCGGAGGGGTACGTGATGGTCCGGCGGAACGACAAGGAGATCTTCCGCCGGCAGTTCGATTTCGGCCGGAAGAGCGCCGGTGGCCTCGTCGAGGGAACCGTCGAGATTCCGTCGGGACCGGCGAGCATCAAGGCGTGGGCGATCCCCACGAACCGGTCGTTCAACGGCTACAAGGCCGCCGACCTCGTCATACCGGGTGGGGAGGCGCGCAACCTCGTGCTCGAGCTGAATGCGGCCAACGAGCTCGTCATCTCGCTCCACTAGAACTCCCCTCGTCCTGCTCGCCCTCCTCGTCGCGACTCGCGGCGGGGGGGGCCTTTTCGCCGCCCCGGACAGGACGGCTCCCTTCGGAGCGGCGCAGGTCCTGACCTCGAAACGGGGCATGGTGGCTTCCGCCGCGCCGGAGGCCTCGCGCGCCGGCGCCGAGGTCCTCGCGGCCGGCGGAAACGCGATGGACGCGGCCCTCGCCACGGCTTTCGCCCTCGCCGTGGTCTACCCGCAGGCCGGCAACCTCGCTGGCGGCGGCTTTCTCGTCGCGAGGACGCCGGACGGCGCGGTTCGGGCGCTCGACTTCCGCGAGACGGCGCCGGCCCGGGCGCGCCGCGACATGTTCCTCGGTCCGGACGGGAAGCCCGTCCCCGAAGCCTCGACGGCGTCCGCGCTGGCGGTGGCTGTGCCGGGCTCGGTCCGCGGATACGCCGAAGCCCACCGGCGGCTCGGGAGGCTCCCATGGGAGAAGGTCGTCGCCCCGGCGGTGCGCCTCGCCCGCGAGGGGTTCCGCGTTCCGGAGGGGCTCGCGAGGGACCTTCGCGAGGAGCGGGGGCTCCTCTCTCGATGGGAGGAGGCCCGTCGGATCTTCCTTCCGGGTGGCGAGCCTCTGGATGCGGGCACCCTCCTGCGCCAGCCCGAGCTCGCGGCGACCCTCGAGCGAATCGCGAAGGACGGTCCCGAGGCATTCCACCGCGGTGAGATCGCCGCGAGGATTTCGGCGTTCGTGAAGGACCACGGCGGGGTCCTCTCCGAGGAGGACCTCGCGGGGTACTCGCCCGTCTGGCGTGCTCCGGAGGAGATACGGATCGGAAGACTCGCCGTCCATACGATGCCCCTCCCCTCTTCGGCGGGCCTCATCTTCCGGTCGGTCCTGGCCCAGCTCGAGGTCGCCGGGGGCGCGCGGGGCGGGCTCGACGCGGACTCGTACCACCTGCTGCTCGAGGCGGAACGCCGGGCCTACGGCGACCGCAACCGGTGGCTGGGAGATGCGGATTGTGCGGGCGTCCCTCTCGCGGCTCTCCTCGCGCCGTCGCGTCTCGCCGCGCTCGGGGCCTCGATCGACCCCGAGCGCGCGACGCCCTCCTCCTCCGTGGACGGATCGCTCGTGCGCGAGTCGGAAGAGACGACCCACCTCTCCGCAGCCACGCCGGACGGCTTCGCGGTCTCCCTCACGACGACCCTGAACGGCTCGTTCGGGAACGGCGCGGTCGTGCCGGGCGTCGGCGTCCTCCTGAACAACGAGATGGACGACTTCGCCGTCGCTCCCGGAGTCCCGAACCTGTACGAGCTCGTGCAGGGGGAGGCGAACGAGGTGCGCGCCGGCGGGCGGCCGCTCTCGTCGATGGCACCGACGATCGTCGAGGAAGGGGGCCGCCCGATCCTCGTCGTCGGCTCCCCGGGCGGCTCCACGATCCCGGCGACCGTCCTCCAGGTCCTGCTCCGCGTGCTCGCGAGCGGCGACCTCGCATCCGCCGTGGCGGCGCCCCGGCTCTTTCACCAGCACACGCCCGACGTCGTCTTCGTCGAGAAGGGGTGCGTTCCGGAGCCGCTCCTCGACGCCCTCCGCCGTCGCGGCCACGTCCTGCGAGAGCGCGCCCTGATCGGGAAGGTGCACGCGATCGCCTTCGATTCCGACGGACGCCTCACCGGTGCGGCCGACCCGCGCGGGT
Organism: uncultured Holophagales bacterium; assembly: GCA_964575465.1. Lineage (GTDB taxonomy): Bacteria > Acidobacteriota > Thermoanaerobaculia > UBA5066 > UBA5066 > UBA5066. Next base: position 6,757 of record CAZNSS010000032.1, read on the forward strand.
ACGGCGCGCCGGCGGCCCCGTGACGACGGCGGTGACGACGATCTCCGGGCGGGCGCCCGCCGCGCTCGACGCTTCCCTTCGGGCGAGGCCCGTGCTATCTTCCGCGTCCGCGCGTTCTTCGGGGCGTAGCGCAGCCTGGTAGCGCACACGGTTCGGGACCGTGGGGTCGGAGGTTCGAATCCTCTCGCCCCGACCATAGCAAGCGACGACCCCGCCTCCCGAGCGGGGTCTTTTTCCGTTAGGCTGTCCGAAACGCGAGACCCGGGCCGCGGGCCGGCGGCAGGAAGGACGAGGCGATGGGCAGTGGCGGCGTCTCGGTGACGGTCGACGGCACGGCCGCCACGGTCACCTTCTGGAGGCCCCCCGAAAACGTCCTCGACCGCGAAACCGTCGCCGCCCTCGAGTCGCGGCTGCGGGAGGTTGCACGCCGCCGCGACATCCGGCTCGTGGCGCTCGCCGCCCGGGGCGAGGACTTCTGCAACGGGTCGGAGATCCTGCCGGTGGAAGGCGGGCAGGCGGAATCGCTTTCCTCGGCGTGGCATTCCCTCGTCCGGTTCCTCCTGACCTGCGAGGTGCCGACCTGCGCGCTCGTCCAGGGGCGCGCGCTCGGCGCCGGCGCCGAGCTCGCCCTCGCGTGCGACTTCGTCTTCGCCGAGACGGCGGCGAGCTTCGGTTTCCCGGAGATCCACCGCGGCTCGTTTCCTCCCGTGGCCGCGGTCCTCCTCGAGCGCCGGGCCGGGAGGACGAAGGCCGCGGACCTGATCCTCTGCGGGGCCGCGATGACGGCGGAAGCCGCCGAGCGCCGGGGCCTCGTCAACGCGCTCGTGAACCCGGGTGACCTGATCGAGGCCCTCGAGACGATGAGGGCCCGCCTCGAGACTCTCTCCGCGTCCTCCCTTCGGCTCGCCAAGAGGGCGCTGAACCAGGGCTCCTGCGGTGACACGCTGTCGGCCCTCTCTTCCGTAGAGCGGACCTGGACCCGGGAGCTGATGCGGACCGAGGACGCGCTCGAGGGGATCCGGGCCGCCCTCGAGGGCCGGCCTCCCGTCTGGAAGGATCGCTAGCCCGATTCGGCGGGGCCTCCGGAATGAGGAGACCCCGCCACGGGGAGGGAACCCGTGGCGGGGCGGAGGAAGGAGGTGGCGCCGAAGAGGAGGGCGCCTTCCGGGGTCAGAGAGGAGGAAGCTGGACCGGACTCACCCTTCGAGGGGTAGTGTCGCGACCCGTCGAGAGCTAACGCGAGGGCCGGGGCGCGGGCTCGACGACGTCGAGGAGGACCGAGAAAGCGGGCGCGCTGCCGGCGAAGAGCGTCACGCCGAACCGGCCTGCTTCGGGAACGCCGGCCGGAAGGCGCACCGCCAGGTCCGCGGAGGGACCCGACGCGACCGGCTGGTCGCCGCTGTCCCAGAGGACCGTGCCGGCGTCGTTCCGAAGGACGACTCTCCATGTCCGCGCGTCGCCCGGCGCCGCGGAGCGCGGGATGACGAGGACGAGGGGCGAACCCGAAGCTCTCTCCACCCGCCGGACGCCGACCCCCTCTCCGGCCGGCGCCTGAAGGACGACGGCCGGCGTCGACGGCACGACGCCTCCGGCGCCCGCGGTGACCGCCGCCGGAGGCGGAGCGTTCCGCTCGGCGCGAAGGACCGTCAGCTGCTCCTTCAGGCGCAGGGCCGTGACGAGCGACGCCAGGAGGAGGACGCCGAGGAGTGCGAACGCGACGACGATCCCGGTGCGGCCCGGGAAGAGGCCCGACGCGGCGGTCGAGGGGAGGCCGCGTGCGAGCGTCCGGACGTGCTCGTCGCGGGCGATCCTCCGGCGGAGGCGCGTCGTCGTCTCGACGCGCTCGCGGTAGTACGGGGCTCCCAGGAGAGCCTGCTCGAAGCGGTACCGGTCCGAGTCGCTGAGGTGTCCGAGGACGTAGTCGGACACGAGGAGGTCCTCTTCGGCCTCGACCCGGTCGAGGAGGGCGTCGTCGGCGAAGTACGACTCCTCGAAGCGGGACCGGTCGGCCTCGGCGAGGTTCCGGAGGAGGTACTCGCGGATTCGGCCGCGGTCGACGGCGGGCTCGCGGCTCACTCCTCCTCCCCGTCGCGGGGGAGGTTGCGGCGTTCCTCCTCGCGCATCTCCCGGACCGCGGAACGCGCCGCGGTGCTGTCCATCTTCTTCTTCAGCTCCCGCTTGGCCCGGTAGACCCGCATGTCGACGGCGTCCGTCGTGATCCCTTCTTCGCGTGCGATCGTCCGCGAGGGGACCTCCTCGACGAAGCGCCGGACGAGGAGGACGCGCATGCGCGCGGGGAGGAGCTCGAGCGCCTTTCGGACGATGAGCCTCCGGCTGCTGCTGAGGGCGTCGTTGAGGGGATCCTCGGTGCCGGCGAGGTCGAGGACGCCCGAGAGCCCCTCGTGCTTGTTCGCCCGCTGGACCCTGCGGCAATACTCGAAGAAGACGTTCTTCGCGACGCCGAGCGAGTAGGCCTCGGGGGAGTCGAGCGGTTCCCCGCGGCTCACCCGCTGGAGGACCCGCAGGAGAGTCTCCTGGACGAGGTCGCACGCCTCGTCTTCGGTCCGCACCCCTCGCGAAAGAAAGAACCGCCTCAGCTTCTCGGGAATGCGTCCGAGCTCGGCCTCGAATGGATCCGCCCATGAAGGTGTCGACATCGTCTCTGGCGTTTCGAACGCAAGGCCTGGACCGGGCCTGGCGTCCTGATTTGGGAATTCTAGGCTGACTTCGTCGGTCGAATCCGGATTCCGAATAAAATAATATAGTTTATTCAACATTACTAATTAAATAAGTAAATAGTGCCAATGTGTCGATATTTGTAAGCATCATTCGATCTCAGCGCCACAGGGCCGCCACGGAGATGGCTTCCGATTCGGTATCGCCGGGGCCAGACTGACCACTTGACTTGCGTCAAAATTGCGCCATAATGGAACGCGGGTCGATCGTGTCGTTCCTTACTAAATAAGGAAGATTCGAAGAGAGGCCGAATTTCATATGGCTGGACGCCCCAACCTGACGCAAAGACAGCAGGAAATCGTCGCATTCATTCGAGACTATCGCTCCCGGAGGGGCATCGCGCCGACCCAGCGCGAGATCTGCGAGCACTTCGGCTACTCCTCCTTCGGAACCCTTCAGAAGCACATCCGGCTCCTCCTCGACAAGGGAGTGCTCGTACGCGACTGGAACCAGCGCCGGTCGCTCGACGTCGCGGACGAGGCCGTCCCCGCGCCGGCTCTCGAGATCCCGCTCCTCGGGCGGATCGCCGCCGGGAGCCCGATCGAGGTCCTGCCGGGAGACGACCGGCTCCACGTCCCCGAGTCCCTCACGCGCAAGGGGGAGAACTTCGTCCTCCTCGTCAGCGGCGACTCGATGATCGACGAGGGGATCCGCGACGGCGACTGGGTCGTCGTCCACCGCCGCACCCGCGCCGAGAACGGCGAGATGGTCGCCGCCCTCGTGAACGGCGAGGCGACGCTCAAGCGCCTCTATCGCGAGCCGGAAGGCCGCGTCCGCCTCCAGCCGTCGAACGCGAGGCTCGAGCCGATCCGCGCGCGCGAGGAAGACGTCCAGGTCCAGGGAATCGTCGTCGGCCTGATGCGCCGCTACTGATTGCTATCCTCGCCCGACCGGAGGCAAGGATGGCCACGACGAAGCCCGCGGGCCCGGCGACCGCGTTCACCGTCTCGATGCCGAGGCCCGGGACGCACCTCTTCGAGATCGGGATGGATGTCGCGCCCTTTGACCGCGCGGTCTCCTCCTTCGACCTCTGCCTGCCCGTCTGGACGCCCGGTTCCTACTTCGTCCGCGACCACGCCCGGCACCTCCGCGACCTCGCCGTCACCGGCCCTTCCGGCGAGCCGCTGCCGGTCCGAAAGGTGGAGAAGAGCCGCTGGCGCGTCGAGGTGGGTTCGCGAAAGGCCCGCGGGCCGTTCCACGTCGCCTACGGGGTCTACGCCTTCGAGCTGAGCGTGCGGACGTCGCATCTCGACGCGACGCACGGGTACGGCAATGGCGCGTGCCTCTTCCTCCACGTCGACGGCCGGAAGGACGAGCCACAGGCTCTCCGCTTCCGCCTGCCGCGCGGCTGGAAGGCGTCGATCGCTCTCCCGCGGCGGGACGGGGCCTTCGTCGCCGCCGACTACGACGAGCTCGTCGACTCGCCTTTCGAGTGTGGCACCCACCGGACATTCGCTTTCCGCGTTCGGGGCGTCCCCCACACCCTCGCGCTCTGGGGCGAGGGGAACGAGGATCCGGAACGGCTCGTCCGCGACCTGTCGAAGCTCGTCGAGGTCGCCGCGGAGCTCTTCGGGGGGCTCCCGTACGAGAGATACCTGTTTCTCGTCCACCTTGCCGAGGGAGCCCGCGGGGGTCTCGAGCATCGGGCCTCGCAGAGCTGCGGCGTGGCTCCGTGGAAGTTCCGGCCGGAGAAGTCGTACCGGGACGTGCTCTCTCTCTTCTCGCACGAGCTCTTCCACGCCTGGAACGTCAAGAGGATTCGCCCCGCCGGGCTCGGGCCCTTCGACTATTCGCGGGAGACGTATCTGCGGGACCTCTGGGCCCTCGAAGGGGTGACGTCCTACTACGAGCACCTCCTCCTCGTGCGGGCCGGCCTCGAGGAGCCGCGGGATGCGTTCGAGGCCTGGGCCAAGGACCTGAAGGCACACCGCGAGACTCCGGGCCACCGCGTCCAGAGTGTCGAGGAGGCCTCATTCGACGCATGGATCCGTTTCTACCGGCCCGACGAGAACTCCGCGAACGTCTCAGAGAGCTACTACCGCCGCGGGGCGCTCGTCGGCCTGGCCCTCGACCTTGCGATCCGGGGGGCGACTGAGGGCCGCGGTTCGCTCGACGACGTCGTCCTCTCGCTCTGGCGCCGCTGGGGTTCCCGCGGGAAGCCCTACCCGGAAGGGGCCTGGGAGGCCGAGACGGTGAGGGCCGGCGGGGCGGGGATGACGACGCTCTTCGACCGCTGGGTCCGGGGCGTCGAGACACCCCCGTTCGAGGACCTCCTCCCCCCTGCCGGCCTTCGGCTGAGGGAGATACCGGACAAGGACGACGGGGACGGAGCGGAGCCTTCCGCGGTGCGCGAGACCGCCGATTTCGGCTGGAAGACGAAGACGGACGGGGGAAGGCTCCTCGTTTCGGAGGTCTACGACGGCCGTGCGGCGTACCGTTCCGGAGTCTCGGCGGGCGACGAGATCGTCGCTCTCGACGGGGTGAAGGCCGACGAGGAGCACCTGAAGCGGGTCGCCCGCGACCTCCCTCCGGGGCGGACGGTGCGGCTCCACCTCTTTCGGCTGGGCCGGCTCGTGGAGATCCTCCTCGTCCTGGGCTCGCGGCGCGCCTCCACGTACGAGATCGCGCCGGACCCTGAGGCCGGGGAGCGCTCGAAGGCCGTCTGCAGGGGGTGGCTCGGGGCGCGGTCCCCCGGGGTCTGGCCGCGGGGCGCGCCCGGACGGTAGCGCGAATTCGGCGCAAGTTGCCGGTTCCCGGCGCGAACTTTGCTTGCTTGACGGCCCAGCCGTCGTCACCCATATTCCGATCATCCTCGGGGAACTCCTCGCAGTCGGCCATGGTTGGCGCGAGGTCGGCGTGGCCGCCCAGGAAATCCGAAAACAACTCGAAGATGGAGCTTTATGAATCGACGGGACGAGGAACGGGACGAGGCGAACGACCGACGAAGCCGGGGGACCGGCCTTCGGCTCGTCGGGGCGGGCCTCGCGTCGGTGCTCGCCTTTGGCGTCTCGATGGACGGGAGTGGAGGCGTGAAGGCGGGAGGATCGACCGTGGTCACTCCGACGCAGCTCCCCGAACTGACGACCCTTCCCGCGGGCTGGCCTGATCCCTCGCCGGAGCTGAAGGCGGCCGGCGCCGAGGACGTCTGGACGATGGTCTACGCCTCCTGCCGGCGGTACGGGATCGCCGAACAGGCCCTCACGATGTACCAGGTCCTCTGGGAAGAGAGCCGCCTGACGTTCACGGTGAGCTCCGGTTGCGGCCGGTACCACGGCATCAGCCAGTTCACGCCCCGCACCTTTCGCAGCAACGTCAATGCCATGCGCCGGCTCGGGCTGATCTGGGGCGACGAGGAGTGGTCGCCGTTCGATCCCGCCCAGGCCATCGAGGTGATGGCCTGGATGTGGAGCCAGGGCTACCAGAACCACTGGGGACCGTACCGCCGCGTGGTCCGGAGGATTGCCACCGCTCGGGCTGCCGAACGCCTGAACTGAGGTGTTCCCGGGGGACCCGTTTCCGCCCGGGTCCCCCGGACCCCTCCGCGGCGGGAATGCGGCGGCCTGCGGCCGAAACGGGGGCCAGGGGCGGTCGACTCGGGCAGGCGTCAGGCGACGTGGAGGAGGGTGGCTCCCCAGCTGAAGCCGGCGCCGAAGGCGGCAGCGACGATCCGGGAGCCCGGCTGGAGCCTTCCCGCGGCGGCGGCCTCGGAGAGGGCGACGAGGACCGAGGCGGCCGACGTGTTTCCCAGCCGCTCGACGTTCAGGTAGAGCTTCTCCTCACCGACGCCGAGCGAGCGGGCGACCCCCTTCAGGAGGTTCAGGTTCGCCTGGTGGAGGACGAAGACGTCGACGTCGGCCGGGGAGAGCCCCTGCGGCTCGAGGACAGACCGGATCGCCCCCGGGAGCTTGCGGCTCGCCTGGAGGATCACGGTCCGGCCGTCCATCACGAGCGGACCCCCGGGTGCGAGCGAGAGGGCGTCGGCGAACGTGCCGTCGCTCCCGAGGCGGACGTCGACGACGTCGATCGCCCCGCTTCCCGGCGCGACGACGCACGCCCCGGCGCCGTCGCCGAAGAGGATCGCCGTTTCCTTCGCGAGCGGGGCCCGGAGGAGGACGCGGGACATCTCCTCGGCTCCCGCGGCGAGGACGGGGCCGGTCCGCGGGCAGAGGTCGACGGCGAGGGCGAGGGCGAAGAGGCCGCCCACGCTCGCGAGGGGGATGTCGAAGGCGGGGATTCCCGGAGTGCCGAGGTCCCGCTGCAGGTCAGCCGAGACACCAGGGAAGGAGCGCGGCGCGCGAGGAGAGACGATGATGCGTTCCAGTCGATGGGCTGTCCCGCTGCTGTCCGTGGTGATGGGCGCGTGCACGGTGGAGGAGGCCGTGATCGTCGAGGAGC
>CAZNSS010000033.1:0-13684 GCA_964575465.1 uncultured Holophagales bacterium
GCGGCGACGCTCGTCGAGAAGATCAAGGTCTTCGAGATCGAGGTCGCCCTCGACGAGCTCGGCGACGCGTTCCGGACCGGGATGAGCGCGAACGTCGAGATCCTCGGGGAGAAGCGGACGAAGGCGCTCTCGCTGCCTCTCGAGGCGCTGCAGAAGCGCGACGGGCAGACCGTCGCCTTCGTCCTCAAGAAGGACCTCGACGCCAAGGCGATCGAGAAGGCGAAGGCGGGCCTTTCGGGCCGCGCCAAGTTCGTCTGGCTCTCGGAAAACTGGAAGGACTACTTCAACCCGGTCCCCGTGAAGGCCGGCATCGCGACGCTCGAGCGCGTCGAGGTCCTCGCGGGACTCTCTCCGGGCGCCAAGGTCTGCCTCGAGGACCCGACCCGGAAGAAGGTCGAGAAGGACGAGGACAACTGACCATGAGCGCCGTCATCGAGACCCGTGCCCTCACGAAGGTCTTCGGCGTGAACGGGAACGCCGTCCACGCGCTCCGCGGGATCGACCTCGAGGTCGCCCGGGGCGAGTTCGTCGCGCTCGTCGGCCCCTCGGGCTCGGGGAAGTCGACGCTGATGGCGATCCTCGGCTGCCTCGACTCTCCCTCCGCCGGGACGTACGCCCTGGACGGCCACGCCGTCGAGGGGCTCTCGGGCGGCGCCCTGGCGCGCATCCGGAACGAGAAGGTCGGCTTCGTCTTCCAGACCTACAACCTCCTCCCGAAGGCGACCGTCGCCCGGAACGTCGAGCTGCCGATGCTCTACGCCGGCGTCGGCGGCCGCGAGCGGCGGGAACGGGCGCTCGAGCTCCTCGAGAAGGTCGGGATCCCCGAGAAGGCGAACCGCCTTCCTTCGGAGCTCTCCGGCGGCCAGAGGCAGCGCGTCGCCATCGCGCGGGCGCTCGCGAACCGCCCCGCGCTCCTCCTGGCCGACGAGCCGACGGGGGCGCTCGACTCGAAGACGGGCGCCGAGGTCCTGGGCCTCTTCCAGGAGCTGCACCGGCAGGGAAACACCGTCGTCCTCGTCACGCACGACGCGTCGATCGCCGCGCTCGCCGGCCGACGGGTCGAGCTCTGGGACGGCCTCGTTCGCCTCCACGAGGCGAAGGCGGCGTGACGTGCGGCTCTCCGGCGCCTTCCGCCAGCGGGTCGCCGAGGCCTGGATCGAGATCCGGGAGAACCTCGGGCGGTCGGCGCTGCAGGGTCTCGGCATCATGGTCGGCGTCGCGTCCGTCCTCGGGGGCTTCGCCATCTCCGACTCGAGCGAGCGCCGCTCCGACGAGCGGTGGCGGAAGCTCGGCGGCATCGAGCGCCTGAACGTCCAGCCGGCGGCCGCGACGCGCGACGGGAGCGTCACCGCCCTCGAGCGGGCCAACCTGGGCCTCCGCAACGACGACGCCGTCGAGGGCGAGGAGATGGACCGCAAGGCGGTCCACGCAACGAGCGTCTCGCGCAACGCCCGTGCCCGCGTCCGCTCGCCCTACGCGGACCAGGAACGCCAGGTCAGCGGCATCGGCGGCGACTTCCTCCCCCTCAACGGCTACGAGGTCGAGCGGGGCCGCGGCTTCTCCGCTTCGGAGCTCGCGAGCGGGGCGCCCGTCTGTCTCCTCGGCGCCGAGGCCGCCTCGGTCTTCTTCCCGTCGGGGGACGCCGTCGGCCAGTCGGTGCGCGTCGGCGACTTCCCGGTCGTCGTCGTCGGAACCCTGCGCGAGCTCGTCTTCCGCTGGAGGGACGGCGAGCCGAACGCCTTCGCGTGGCGGAACCGGATCGTCGCCGTCCCGTCGACGCTCGTCGCGGCGCGCATGCAGGGGGACCGCTACAGCCGCGTCGACCGCGTCACGTTCAAGATCCCCGAGCTGAACCTGATGGAGGGCTTCTCGCGCGACCTCGCCTCGCTCCTGAAGTCGAACCACCGCCAGCAGGACGACGTGAGGATCGACGACATCGCGGCGCGCATCCGCAAGCGGCAGAGCCAGGGGCAGGTCTACAACATGATCTTCATGCTCTCCGGGATCCTCTCGCTCATCGGCGGCGGGATGGTCAACGTCAACATCCAGCTCGCGAGCCTCAAGGAGCGCGTGAGGGAGGTCGGCGTGAGGATGGCGATCGGCGCCTCGGGCGCCGAGGTCTTCAAGGCGTTCATGACCGAGGCCCTCCTCCTGACGACGGCCGGCAGCCTCGTCGGCCTCCTCGTCGGCATCGGGTTCTCGAAGTGGATCTGCCTCTTCCTCGACATCCCGCTCTTCCTCGCCCCGAAGAGCTTCCTCGCGGCCTTCTTCGTCGCGAGCGCGTTCGGCTTCGTCTTCGCCCTCTTCCCGGCCTGGAAGGCCTCCCGCCTCTCCCCCATGGAGGCGCTCCGCTATGAGTAGCACCTCCCTGGCGCTGACGGCCGAGGTCGCTGGGGCCCGCAGGGACCGCCGGGACTCGCTCCCGGCCCGCCTCTCCCTCGTCGCCGAGGTCGTGAGGAGCGGGTTCCTCGAGCTCTGGGCGCACAAGCTCCGCTCGGCGCTGACCCTGACGCTCCTCATGCTCGGCGTCTTCACGCTCGTCGTCCTGACGTCCGTCATCGACGGCGTCATCGACAAGGTCCAGACCGGCTTCTCGGGCCTCGCCTGGGACGGGACGGCCGTTCTCCAGGCCCGCGATCCGAAGACGACCGAGGACCAGAAGCGCTTCGCGATGTCGCCCGGGCTCCGGTTCGACGACCTCCCGCGCCTGACGGCGCCCCACCCGAGGGTGACGGCGTTCCTCCCCCGCGCCACGAAACGGACCGCGATCCGGATCGCGGGAGGGACGGAGAGGATCTTCGTCACCGGCGTGACCCCCGACTACGCGGTCTTCATGAACCGCCCCGTCGCGCTCGGTCGCGGCCTGACCGCGGACGACGCCCGCCGGCGGAGCACCGTCGCCGTCGTCGGCGCCACGCTCGCCGCGAAGCTCTTCGGCGGCGCCGACCCCGTCGGCCGCGACGTCGTCATCGACGGGGTCCCCTGGCGGATCGTCGGCGTGACGGCCCCTCTCATGGTCTTCAGCGAGGAGCTCTACTACGACGCGAACGGGATGATGGTCCCGCTCGAGACCTACGTCCTGCGGCTCGACTCGACCCGGAAGCTGACGCACCTCGCCGTGAAGCTCCGCGCGAAGGGCGACCTTCCGGAGGTCTCCTCGATGCTGCTCTCCCGCGCGCGCCAGGCGCACCACGGGATCGAGGACACCGAGATCCAGGACCTCGACGCCGAGGCGGCGAAGAGCTACTCGCAGTTCATGGAGGAGATGCGGTCGTGGCGCGTCATCATCACCGCGCTCGCGGCGACCGTCCTCCTCGTGGGCGGGGTCGGGGTCCTCTCCGTCATGCTCATCTCCTACTCCTCGCGGCGGTACGAGATCGGCCTCCGCAAGGCGATGGGCGCCTCCGACTCGGAGATCCTCTTCCAGTTCCTTCTCGAGGCGCTCGTCCTCGCCTCCCTCGGCGCCCTCCTCGGGACGGTGGGCGGGGCGTTCACGTGCCAGAAGCTCTCGCACTTCTTCCCGTGGGGGCTCGTCGTGAACCCTCTCGGCCTCGTGGCCGCCTGGGGCGTCGCGCTCGGCCTCGCCCTCGTCTTCGGCCTCTACCCCGCCCTGCGCGCCGCGAAGCTCTCGCCGATGGAGGCGATGCGGTAGGAGATCAGGCGGGCGGCTGACTCGGCGCGCCCGCCCGCTTCCCCGCGCCGAGGGCGATCAGCGCCTCGCCGAGCTCGCGGTCGCCGTGGGAGATGTGGCTGGTGAGCCACTCCTTGAGCGACTGGAGGGTCAGCATCAGGCTCGCGCCGTCCGCCCTGTCCCGGATGCTCATGAGGTCGGCGAAGAGCTTCCGGTGCTCCTGGGCGTGCGCGAGGGCCTCCGGGTAGCCGCACTTCTCCATGATCCGCTGCTCGGTCTCGAAGTGGTGGCGGGTGAAGGCGACGAGCTCGTCCAGAAGAACGGCCACGCGCTCCTGGTCCTGTCCGCTCTTCACGGCGTCCGCGACCCGGTTCAGGAGGTCCGCCAGACGGGCGTGCTGCTGGTCGATCACCGGGACGCCGACGGCCATCTCCGGCCCAAGGTCGAGGTGGAGCATCCTCACCGGCTTCGATGCCGCCAGGGTCGGCCGGCAGCGCGTGCTCGTGTTCTTGCCCCTCGCCTTGCTCTCGTACATCGCGGCGTCGACGCGGCCGAGAAGCGTCTCCATGTCGTCGCCGTCCTCGGGGCTGATGCAGATGCCGATGCTGGCTCCCACCCGGCACTCGCGCCCCCCGAGGTGGAACGGCTCGCCCAGGGCGGCCAGGATCTTTCCGGCCACGGCGGATGCCGCTTCGGCGTCCTGCAGCTCGCTCAGCAGCACCACGAACTCGTCGCCGCCCATCCGCGCCACCGTGTCGGACTCGCGGACGCAGAGCCTCAGGCGTCTCCCCACGGTCTGGAGGAGCGCGTCGCCGACCTCGTGGCCGTGGGTGTCGTTCACGGCCTTGAAGCCGTCGAGGTCGAGCATGAGGAGGGCGAACCGCTCCTGGGTGCGCTTTCCACGGGCCAGGGCCTGGCCGAGCCGGTCGTAGAACAGCGCACGGTTCGGGAGCTCGGTGAGCGGGTCGTAGAACGCGAGGTGCCTGAGCTGGCGCTGCGCGCGGACCTGGTCGGTGACGTCCAGCGCCATGCCCACGAGGACGGGACGCCCGTCGTCGTCGACCGACCTCCCGTTCAGGCCGACGTCGATGAGGCTGCCGTCCTTTCGGACCGCGCTGACGGTGCGTTCGCGGGCGTCGCCTTCTCTCGCCAGGCCCTGCCGGACCATTTCCGAGGCCGACTCCCGGTCGGCCTCGGAGGCGAGGTCGACGGGGCCCATCCCGCCCGTGAGCTCCTCGACGGAGTACCCGAAGATCTCGGCGAACCGGGAGTTGACGTAGGTGAACCGGCCGTCCTTCACGATGTAGATCCCGACCGTGGACTGCTCCAGGAGGCCGCGGAGTCTTCCCTCCGCCGCCCGGCGTTCCTGGACCTCGCGGCGCAGGCGCCGGTTGAGCCGGGAGAAGCGCAGCAGGACGAGCCCGCCGACGAGCGCGACGGCGAGCGTCGCCGCGAGGACCCGGTAGAGCCAGCGCCGGTCGACCTTCGGGTCGGGGTCCCAGAGGAAGCCCTTCAGGGAGAAGTCCGACGGCATCATCCCGAGCTCGGCGTACGTGTCGGCGATGTGCCGCCAGCGGCCCGGGTTCATGAAGCCCGGCTCCACGAGCTCGGCCTGGACGAAACGCGCCGTCTCCGCGGCCTCGAAGCGGAGATGCTCGCGGCTGTGGCGGGTGCCGTAGCGGGAGAGGATCAGCTCGACCGTCTCGTCGCCGTGCGCCAGCGCCCAGGCCCAGCCGCGCAGGCTGGCCCCGACGAACGCCTTCACCTGCTTCCGGTCCTTCCGGATCCTCGCCTCGCTCGTGAAGAGGTTGTCGCCGTAGAAGTCGATGCCCGCCGAGCGGGGCGTGAAGATCAGCGTGTCGAGGCCCGCCGCCCTGGCCTCGAACGGCTGGTCGGTGACGTAGGCCGAGATGGCGTCGACGCGTCCCTTCGCGAGGTCGGCGAGGTCGAATTCGGCCGGCGTGCGGACGAGGCTCCGGAGCGGGACCCCCTCGCGCTTCAGGTATGCGGCCAACGCCTCGACTCCGGGCGGCATCGCCACGCGCTTCCCGGCGAGATCCTGGACCGTGTTCAGGTCCGGGCCGCGCCTCGCGAGGAAGGCGAGCGGCGAGTGCTGGAAGACGACCGCGAGCGCCACGACCGGCTCGCCGCGCGCCCGCCGAAGGAGGAGGTCGGAGGTCCCGACGCCGAAGTCGGCCTCCCCCCTCAGCACCGTCGCCACGACGTCCTCGTTCGGCCGCGCCTCGACGATCCGAACGTCGAGCCCGGCTTCCCTGTAGAAGCCGCGCTCGAGGGCCGCGTAGTAGCCTGCGAACTGGAACTGGTGCTTCCACCGGAGCTGGAGCGTGACCGTCTCCGCGGGCGCGATCCTGGTGGGGACGCCGGCCAGGGCGACGCCGAGGGCCAGGAGGCGGAATGTCCGCCCCGGAATCCACTCCGTCCCGTTCCGATCCGTCCTCATCTGCGTTCCCTGTCGCGAGCTATCGTTCAAGGATAGGGCGCCCGGCCCGGGCTGGCGAACCGGAAGCCCGCGGGGCCCGGGAGCCTGGCCGGGAGCTCCGTCGACCCTGCGGGCAAATAGAAGCGCCCCCGCCTTTCGGCGGGGGCGCGGAAGGCCCCGGGGAAGGGACTTGAGCTTACGGGTGGATGCGGACGTAGAGCCCGTACCGGTTCGCCCGGTAGTCGGCTCCCGATCCGTACGAACGGTTCTTCTCGGAATAGTCGTCCAGGTTCCACTCCGCCGCCAGGCCCACCGTCTTGGAGAACTCCAGGTCCGCACGCACGCTGGCCCTGTCGAGCTGGTACGCGAAGCTGCCGTCGTTCTCGAAGCGCCGGTAGAGGCCCTGGATGCCGATCGGCTTGAGGTTGAGGGTGATCCCGCCCTCGATCGAGTCGCCGTCCTCGGTGTTCGTCGAGGTCGCCACGAGGAAGTCCTGGGGCTTCCGGTACGGGTTCGTGCTGTCGGCCGCGAAGTGGCCGTAGCCGAAGCGCACCTTGACCCACTCCGGTCCGACCTCGACGTCGCCCGCGTAGTTCTCCGCCGTCGCGTCGAGGCCGTACCCGGCATCGTCGTTGGACGTCTGGACCTTTTCCGCGGTGCCGCCGACCCGGAACCACTTCGTCGGCTCCCACGTTCCGCGGAACCGGAACCGGTCGCGGTCGAGGTAGTCGGTCCGCACGACCGCCGCGTCGGCGGACGTGCGCGTGTAGTCGACCCCGAGCGTCAGCCCCGAGAGGCTGAAGAGCAGGGCGCCGTCGAGAGACCTGACCTTCCGGTCGAATGACCCGCCCTGGTTCCAGGGAAGGACCACCTCGGACGGGTCGTTCTGCACGTCGATCGTCGCCGCGTTCTCCGCGTACCCCACGCGCAGCGAGAACGGTCCGACGAGCTTCAGGCTCGCGCGGACGTCCCAGAGGTCCTCCTCGCGCTCCATCGTGGTCTTCGCCTTGAGGATCGTCTGGATGTCCGGCGGGTCGAGGTTGGCGAGCGTCGTCACGTCGCCGTAGAGGGACTCGATGAGGGCCCACCCGTCCAGCTTGCGGCTCCGCCGGGTGTAGCCCGCCGTGACGTCGAACCCGTTCGAGATGTGGAAGTCGCCACGGATGCTTCCCCGCCAGTAGAGCGCCTCGCTCGTCGAGGTCGTCTGCTCGGCCAGGGTCTTGAAGTACCGGAGAATCTCGTACGAGGCGAGGGTCCCCGCGAGGTTCTCGGAGCTGTCGTCGTCGCTCTCGGCATTCGCCCGGACGTACGTGCCCGTGAGGCGGACGGACGAGCCGAGCTTGGCCGTGACGACGGCCGAGGTGACCGGCGTGTCGACGTCGGTCCTGCCCGTGCGGCTGAGCGACGTCAGGGTCTCCGGGGTCCCCAGGACACCCCCGGGGTCGTTTCCCGCGCCCGCACCGGGGGCGAGCGCCGCGGAGTCCTCTCCGCGGTACTGCCGCCAGCCCTGGACGACCTGGCCCGAGAACGGACCCGCGTCGAACGCGAGCCCGACCCGGTACTCCGTCTCGCGCTCCTTCTGGTACTGCGTGAGCGCGAACTCGTCCTGGCCGACGTGGTAGGTCGTCGCGCCCGGGCCGTACATGTGGTTGTAGCTGAATCCGATGAGCGGCCGCACCGCCTTGCCCGGGAACAGCTCGAGGTCGACGTCGACCATGTCGCGCTTCCGGTCGTAGGCGTGCTGGCTGTCCAGGCTCCCCTGCTCCAGGAAGGGGTTCGCGATCGTCGGCAGGTTCGCGTACAGGTCGCTCCGCCGGTAGGTGGCGTCCAGCTTCCAGTACCCCGTCCGCCCCGCCGCCAGCCGGAACATCTGGTTCGGCCCGATGCCGACGTCCGCCGCGTCGATGCGGAAGTGGTCGATGGCGTTCGAGCCCCGGATGTCACCGAGGCCGAACGAGAGCGAGCGGAGGAGGAACCCCTCCCGGTCGTCCACCTGGCTCCGGAACATCTCGTCGTTGCCCGTCACGTCCGACCACCGGTAGCCGATCTCGACGTCGAGCGGTACGTCCTGGGCCACCGCGGCCCCGGTGAGGAGGAGCGCCGGCAGGAGCCCGGCGAGGAGGATTCGGTTCGTGCGCATCTCCGCCTCCTCCTACTTCAGCAGCTTCGGCGACCGGTTGGAGCCGTGGACGGCCACGTGGCACGTCGTGCAGTTCCGCCAGCGCGGGAGTTGGAGGTTGTGCGTCGCCGGAGGCTGCGACCCCAGGCCGTTCGCCGCGAGGCTCGAGTGGCACTCCAGGCACAGCTGCGCGACGTTCGAACGGATGAGCATCTTCGGGTTGTTCGAGCCGTGAGGCTCGTGGCACGACAGGCACCCGCCCGCCATGCCGCCCACCGTCGGGCCGACGTGCTCGAAGACGTACGGGCCCTTCTTCTCGTTGTGGCAGCTCAGGCAGGGCAGGTCGCCCTGCCGCGTCAGCTTCAGCATCCCCTCGCCCTTGCGCCCGTGCGGGTTGTGGCAGGAGGCGCACGTGAAGCCGCCCCGGTCCAGGTGGTGGACGTACGCCTTGCTCTCCATCGAGCTCGTCTGGCCCTGGTGGCACGAGGCGCACAGCTTCGTCAGTCCCTTCGCCAGGAGCTTCGGCTCCCTGGCGACGGGGGTGTGAATCGAGTGGCAGGTCAGGCAGTTCACGGCCCCGGTGGCGCCGTGGATGCCGTCCCGGTAGGAGGTGTGCTCGGTCGTGACGTCGTGGCACTTCAGGCACGCTTCCGAGCCCTTCGCGCCGTGGAGACCCTTGATGAGCGACTTGTCGCCGCCCGCCTCCATGTGGGCCTTCCCGTCGCCGTGGCAGCTCGCGCACGCCGCGTCTCCGGGCAGGTCGCAGGCCGCGCGGCCGTGCGGGTTCGCCGGGAACGTCTTCGACTGCTCGTGGCAGTCTCCGCAGCTCGGCGCGTCCGCAGCAAGGGCCGGTCCACCAATCCACGTCACCCCGAGGACCAGGAGAACGAGGCCGGTGAGGCCGATTGGTCGTTTCACCATCTCAGTCCTCTCTCCGCCCGACGCGCTGTACGCGCCAGGCGGGAGGCCCGCCCCCCGATCGATGCCGGGGGGCGGGCGTCCTCAGTAATCAACGGGCGTGGACGGTCGCGACGGACCACTCGGAGTTGGCGCCGTGGCACGCGCCACAGGCCTCGCCGAAGACCGCCGTGTTCAGGTACGCGTGGGCCTCGGCGTCGCGCGTGTCGTGGCAGCCGAGGCAGGCGGCCGTGCCCGGCCCCTGCGGCGTGAAGTAGTCGCGCTTGGTGACGACGTTGAGCGCGCCCGTCACGACCGGCAGGTTCGCCGTCGCCGCGGACGTGTGGCAGGCCGCGCAGTTGCGGCGGTCGCCGGGGTAGAGGACCTCGTTGAACGTGTACGGCGTGCCGCCGTACCCGTAGATCGTGTAGTCCTGGGTGAGCTCCTCGCCCGAGTGGATGCGGTGGATCATGCGGGCCATCTGCACCGACTCGGGGACGCTGCCGGCCGGGCGGCGGGACGAGTCGTCGCCGTTCGGGGCGTGGCAGAGGAGGCACTCCTGGACCGCCAGGCGCTGGCCGCCGTGCATCGGGAGCCAGTCGTGGCACTTCAGGCAGAGGGTCTGGTTGACGACGTTCCGGCGGGCGACGAGCGTCCCCGTCGAGGCGACGTTGAAGAGCGGGTTGAAGGCGCCCTCGTTGAACGTGGTGCCGTTCACCGTGACGGCACGGCGGACCTCCATGCTGAACGTGAGCGTCCCCTTGAAGTTCGCCGGGACGGCCCAGGTCATCGTGTAGACGGCCTTCGTGCCGTCGAACGTCGCGCCGGAGGCGTTCTCGCGCGGGTTCGGGAAGATGGCGTAGTCACTCGTCGGACCGCCCACGAGGACGTTGCAGTTCGAGCCGAACGGCTTCGGGTCGAGGACCTTGCCGTCGTTCTCGGTCAGCTTGAACGTGACGACCGGCTTCTGGCCGGGGGCCGCGTTCGTGACGGAGAGGATCGTCGCGTTCAGCCCCTTGAGCTGCTTGGACTCGAGGAGGAGCGTGTGGGCGCCCTTGACCGAGGCGTCGAACTCCTGGCCGCTGTCGGGCTGGTGGCACTTCGCGCAGTCCGCGTCGCTGGCCTGCGGGAGGTTCGCGGGGCCGTGGCCCTCGCCCGTCGGGAAGTTCACGTTGGCGTGGCAGCCGCCGCAGGCGATCGCCGTGGGCTTGGTCAGGTAGACGGTCCCCTGGGTCGCCTTCGGGTCGTGGCACGCCTCGCAGTTGTTCAGGTAGTACTGCGGGTAGGTGATCTCGCCGATCGCGTCGGCGTTGCTCGAGTGGATCCGGTGCCAGAAGCCCCGGTCGAACTCGGCCAGGCTCCCCTTCATGTTGTTCGCGTTGTGGCAGAGGACGCACGTCTTGATGTCGCGGTAGTTGCCGCCGTGGAGGGCGAGCGGGTCGTGACAGGCGTTGCACTTCGCGAGGGGCATGACGTCCCAGGTCTTCGCCGCCGCGTTCGTCGCCGGGACGAAGTCCTTGAACGTGTTCACGTAGTAGGTCTTCCCGAGGTACGCCGTCATGTTCCGGTTCGCGCCCACGAAGAGCGTCATCGGCTTGTTGACGTCGAAGGTCGGGAGCGTCGCCGCGAAGGTGTACTTGTACTTCCCGGCGCCCATGTCGACCCACGTCCCCGTGTTGTCACGGGTGGGCTGGCTGTTCGAGCCCGAGACGAGGAGGTCCGTGTAGTAGTTCGAGGCGACGTCGAACACCGCGGGGACGAAGCGGGCGGCGATGACGCCCGGGGTCGTGGCGCCGAGGCGGTCGAGCGGCTGGTTGAAGTCGTCCGTGAAGGTGACTTCGACGCTCGGCTTCTTGCCCGGGGCCATGTCGGTGACCGCACCGATGGCGACCTTGAGGCCCGGGCGGATGAAGTCCACCTGATCTTCCGTCAGGTAGTACTCCTTGTCCCCGGGTGAGTAGACGCTCACGGTCTGTGGGACGACCGGAGCCGCAGCCCGCCCGCCCGCTCGGGTCTCGGGCGGAACAGACGACGGGATCGCGAGCGTCCCCGCCGCCAGGACGAACATCAGTCCGCGCTGCAGAAGTGACATGGGATCTCCTCCTTCAAGCCGTGTCTCGAGGAACTCGAGAATTCAGGTGTGGTTTGGCGCGCATCTCCGCGAAAAATCCACCGGGGATCCTAGCCGGATACGGGACCTTCTCGGAGCGGAAGGAGCGCCTTCGAGTGAAAATGATGCAGGCACATCAGCCTTCTGGGGGAACGGATTCAGCGGTCCTGCAGCCTCTTCTCAGGACCACCCCTCGGGGGGCACGTCCGGGGGTCGCCACCCCGGAAAGGAGAGCTCGAACCGCCCCGTCCCCGCCACGCGGAACTCCCCGTCGAACCGCCTTTCGAGGAAGTACGCCCGGCCGGCTCGCCCGACGAGGAGAAGCGTGGAGCTCCGGGTGCCGTAGCCCGGCGTGGCGATGAAGGGAGGGGAGAGGAGACGCTCCGTCGCGATCCCGACTCCCGTGTCGGGGAGCTCCGCATCCGGCGCTGGCTCGCGGTCGGCGAGAAGCGCGAAGAGCTCCTCCGGGTCGATCCGCGTCCCCCGCGCGAGCACCTCCCCGAGGCGGGCGGCCGAGCGCGTCGCCTTCGGCCAGGGCGTGTCGAGGAGGGCGTTCGAGACGGCGTGGACGCCCGCCCCGACCTCGCGCGGCTCGCCGGCCGCGTTCGAGAGCCACGCGAGGCTCCCCGCCTCCCCCGCGAGAAGGTTGAAGCCGTTGCGCCGGACGGGCTCTGCGGCGAGACGCGCCAGGTGCCCGAGGGGAGCGTCCCGGCCGCTCAGGAACCCCACGACGAGCTCTCCCCGCGACGGGGCCGCCGCGTCGAATTCCCGAGGGTTCCGGACGTTCGTGAGCGCCGCGAATCGCCCCGAGCGGGTCACCCCGAGCCACGTGCCGCCGGCCCTGGCGTCCCGCCCGGCGAGAAGACCGCCCCGGCCCGGCCAGAACGCCGCGGGATCCGCGGGCCGGTCGAGGAATTCGTCCCGGTTCGCCGCCACCACGAGGGGGTAGAGGGGGTGCGCGTGGAGCCCGAGGACGACGAGGCACATGGCGGTCCCATTCTCGCCGGGCCGGGGCGTGGCCGGCCGCGCGGCGCGGTCAGGGCGCCGAGAGGTAGGGGACGGCCCAGGAGAACTCGGCGGCGAAACGCCCCTCGGCATCCGCCAGGAGCCCCCGCTCCCACCGCTCCACCTCCCGCTCCCCCTCCGGCGCGGCGGCCCGGATGCAGCGCCGGAAGGCGATCTCGAGGAGCATCTGGTCCGTTCGCGAGAGGGGACGCTGGAGCGCGTCGACGAGCGTGTGCATCGCGGCGCCCACGCTCCGCGGAACGGGCCGCTGCGCCGAGACGAGAAGGAGTATGTAGGGCTGCCTCAGGTCCTCGGCCTGCTCGAGCTGCGGGGCTCCGAGGAGGAGCGCGGTCTCCTCCTCCTCGAGGAGGGTCCAGGCTTCCCAGGCGCGCGCGTTCTCTTCCTTCCACGCCTTCCTCGCCTGCCCGAGCTCGGAGCCCTCGAGCTCGAGGAGCTCCGTCGCCCCCGGCCTCGGTCCGTCCCCCGCCGCGAGGCCGGCCCGCTCCTCGGCGATCCGGAGCTCGCACGCCGCGAGGTGCCTCTCCTCGGCGCGCAGCTTCATGAGCCGGTGGGCGAGGAGGGTCCACCGCTCCTGGAGGGCCTTCTTGTGCTGGAGGTGCTCGCGCCCCCTCCGCATGTGGACCCGGAGCGCCACGGTCGCCATCACGAGCTGCTCGAGCGTGAAGAGCGCGGCGAGCTGCCGCGCGACGACGTCGACGGCGTGGTAGGAGTCGTCGACGAAGGCGTCGCCCCGCCGGACGATCCGGGGCGCGAGCTCGATCCGGGCGCGTTCCGTCCTGAGTCCGTCGATCGAGATCGGCCGGCTGATGAAGTGCCGGCCCGACGCCGTCGGGTCCCAGTAGCCGGCCCGTCGCTCGGCGGCGCGGGCCGTCGCCGGGGCTTCCCCCGTCGTCTCCGGAACGTCCACCGGCCCCGAATCGCGCGGCATCGGCCGATGATCAGGAGACCGGACCCGTCTTGTCCAGAGGAAACGCGGCCCGTCAGGCGGGTGCGGGCCCGCCGCCGCTCTCCGCCGGCGCCCAGCCCGGGACCCGGAAGCCCCGGTGGCGGAGGAGCACGCCGATGCGTTCCCGCAGCTTCGCCGGGTCGAGCGGCTTCAGGAGGAGCTCGTTGGCGCCGGACTGGATCCCGAACGCGTAGTGGCTCCGCTCGAGCCGGTCCGCCGCGAGGACCACCGGGAGCGCGGCGAGATTCGGCTGCGACTTGATGACCCGCGTCACGTCGAAGCCGTCCATCCCCGGGAGCGCCACGTCCATCAGGACGAGGTCGATCGGCTCTTTCACGAGGGCCTCGAGCGCCTCGGAACCGCCCCCCGCCTCGACGAAGCGGCAGGCCTCGCCCCCGAGCCCCTCCTTCCAGGCGGCCCGGTTCTTCGCCAGGGCCGACACCACGAGGAGGGTGGGCGGCCGGGTCAGCACCGGAGGGGGGGGTGGCGTGGGAGGCGCGACGGGGGCAGCCGGA
>CAZNSS010000034.1:0-13662 GCA_964575465.1 uncultured Holophagales bacterium
CCGCGGGGGCCCTCCTCCGCCTCGCGCTCCTCCCCCTCGCCCGGGGCGACCACGCCCGGCCCGAGGCGGCCCGCGCCTACTTCCGCGTCCTCCGGGGGCTCGCCGGCCTCGGCACCACGAGCGCGCTCCTCGCGCGGAGGGCCTGAGTGGCGCGCGTCCTCGTCTCCCTCGTCACGCACAACGAGTCGCGCGACGCCGAGCGCCTCCTCCCGACGCTCTTCTCCCAGACCTTCCGCGACTTCGAGGTCGTGGCGATCGACAACCGGTCCGAGGACGGCACCCGTGCCTCCCTGGCCGCCGCGCAGAAGGTCTCCCCCGTGCCGATGGAGATCGTCGCCTCTCGCGAGAACCTCGGCTTCACCGGGGGGCACAACGTCGGGATCGCGAAAGCGGTGGAGCGGGAGGCCGAGTGGGTCCTCGTCCTGAACGCCGACGTCGTCCTCGCGCCGGACTACCTCGAGAGGCTCCTCGCGGACGCCGACCACCCCGGCCGGGAGTGGGTCGGGGCGATGACCGGGAAGGTCCTCCGCGCCGAGGGCGCGGACCTCCTCCCGACGGCCGTCGTCGACACGGTCGGGATCCGGATGACGCGGAGCGGGAGGCACTTCGACGTCGGGGCGGGCGAGCCCGACACGGGACGGTGGGACCGGCCCGCCGAGGTCTTCGGCGTCTCGGGGTGCGTGGCCCTCTACCGGGTCGCCGCGCTCCTCGACGTGAAGCTCTCGACCGGTTTCTTCGACGACGACTTCTTCGTCTACCGCGAGGACGTCGACCTCGCCTGGCGCCTCCGCGGGCGTGGCTGGGCCGCCCGGTGCGTCCCGGGAGCCGTCGCGTGGCACCGCCGGCGGAACCTCCCCGAGCGGCGCCGGGAGATGTCCGCCCTCGCGAACCTCCACTCCGTCAAGAACCGCTTCCTCCTCCGGATCAACAACGCCGGCGCCGACCACCTCCGCGCGACGTTCCTGCTCACCTTCCCGCGGGACGCCGTCGTCGTCGGCGGCTGCCTCAGCGTCGAGCGCACCTCCTTCGAGGCGCTCCGCTGGCTCGCGCGGAACCGGGCGCGGCTGATGGCGAAACGGCGCGAGGTCCTCTCGAGGCGCACGGTCTCCGACCGGGCCCTCCTCCGCTGGTTCGGAGGGGACCCGGGCGGCGCCCGGATCCCGGACATCGACGCGTGAAGGTGGCCATCCTCGGGACGCGCGGCGTCCCCGCGGCGTACGGCGGCTTCGAGACGCTCGCCGAGGAGCTCTCCGTGCGGCTCGCCGCGCGCGGGCACGACGTGACCGTCTACGCGCGGCGGGGCTGCGTCGGCGAGGAGCTCCCCTCCTTCCGCGGCGTGCACGTCGTCTTCGCCCCGACCGTCCGGCACAAGTACCTCGAGACGGTCGTCCACGGCGTGACGTCGGGCCTCCACGCGGCGGCCCAGGCGTACGACGCCGTCCTCGTCTGCAACGGCGCGAATGCCCTCGCCTGCCGCCTCCCGCGCCTCCTCGGATCCGGGACGCGCGTCGTCCTGAACGTCGACGGCCTCGAGAGGAACCGGCGGAAGTGGAACCGGCTCGGAAAGACCGTCTACGCTCTTTCCGAGCGTCTCTCGTGCGTCCTGCCGGACGTCGTCGTGACCGACGCCGAGGCGATCCGCCGCTACTACCGCGCCCGCTACGGCAAGGACTCGGCCTTCGTCCCGTACGGCTCCGACCTCCCGGCGCCGGCCGACCTCTCCGTCCTCGGCCGGCTCGGCCTCGAGCCGGAGGGCTACGTCCTCTACGTCTCCCGCTTCGAGCCCGAGAACAACCCCGACGCCGTCGTCCGCGCCTTCCGCGACGTCCCGGGCGACCGGAAGCTCGTCCTCGTCGGATCGGCCCCCTACGCGGAGGGCTTCATCGCGCGCCTCCGGGCCGAGGCGGGGGAAGACCCGCGGGTCCTCCTCCCCGGGGCCGTCTACGGCGACGGCTACCGCGCCCTCCTCGCGAACGCGGCCGCCTACGTCCACGCGACGGAGGTCGGCGGCACGCACCCCGCGCTCGTCGAGGCGATGGGTTTCGGCCGACCCGTCCTCGTCCACGACACGCCGGAGAACCGCGAGGTCGCGGGCGGCGCCGCCCTCTGGTGGGACGCTCACAGCCCTTCGACCCTCGCCCGGCTCCTCGGGGAGCTTCTGGCCGACTCCGCGCGGCGCGAGGCCCTCGGCCGGGCCGCCCGACTGCGGGCCGAAGAACGCTACCGCTGGGACGACGTGACGACCGCCTACGAGGCGCTCCTTGGGGGCCTCCCGCCGGACGGGCTACCATCGGGGCGGGCATGCTGAAACAGCAGGCCAGGGCCGTCGCCGCCTCCCTCTACGCAGCCGATCTCGCCTCGACGCTCGCGGCGCTGGCTGCGGCGTACCTCGTCCGCAGCGAGCTCCTCCCCCGCTTCTTCCCGGGGAGGCTGACACCCCTCTACCCGTTCTCGGTCTACCTCGTCCTGGTCGGCCCGGTCGTCGTCATCTGGACCGGTCTCCTCTTTCTCTCCGGCGCCTACAGGAGCCGGAGGACGTCGGGGCTGAAGGACGAGGCGCTCCTCGTCGGGAAGATCGTCCTCGGGGGGACCGTCGTCCTGACGATCCTCGTCTACGGCCTCAGGCTCGACTTCATCTCCCGGCCCTTCCTGCCGATCTTCGCCGCGCTGAACGCCGTCTTCCTCGTCGTCGAGCGGCTCACGGTGCGGATCGTGGCGCGAAAGGTGAGGGCCCGCGGCTTCAACTACCGGACGGTCGTCCTCGTCGGCGACACGCCCCGCGCCCGCTCGATGGCCCGCCTCATCCACGACCACCCCTGGTGGGGGCTCAGGCTACTGGGCCTCGTGAGGGAGCGGCCCGCGTCGTCGGAGGCCGGGACGACGGCGGGAGGGCTCCCGGTCCTCGGGTCCCTCGAGGACTTCCCGACGATCCTGACCTCGCTCCCCGTCGACGAGGTGATCCTCGCCGTCGACCGGGGAGACATCGAGAAGCTCGAGGACGTCTTCCTGATGTGCGAGGAGATGGGGGTGAAGACCCGCCTCGTCCTCGACTTCTTCCCGCACGTCTTCGCGAAGGTCGAGCTCGAGGAGTTCGACGGGACGCCGCTCCTGACGTTCTCGACGACGCCGGAGGAGACGGGCGCCCTCCTCGCGAAGCGGGCGCTCGACGTCGGCCTCGCGGCCTCCCTCGGCCTCGTCTGCCTCCCCTTCGCGGCGGTCCTCGCGGCGCTCATCAAGGTGTCGTCGAGCGGGCCGGTCCTCTTCCGGCAGGTCCGCTGCGGCCTGAACGGGCGCCCCTTCACGTTCTACAAGCTCCGGACGATGGTCCAGGGCGCCGAGGGGATGCTCCCGGACGTGGCGCACCTGAACGAGCACGAGGGCCCGGTCTTCAAGTCGGCGAACGACCCGCGCGTCACCGCCTTCGGCCGCTTCCTCCGCCGCTTCTCGCTCGACGAGATCCCGCAGCTCTGGAACGTCCTGAAGGGGGAGATGTCGCTCGTCGGCCCGCGCCCGCCGCTTCCCGAGGAGGTGGCGCGCTACGAGAAGTGGCAGCGCCGCCGCCTTTCGATGAAGCCGGGGCTGACGGGGCTCTGGCAGGTCTCCGGCCGGAGCGACCTCCCGAGCTTCGACCAGTGGATGGAGCTCGACCTCGCCTACATCGACAACTGGTCGCTCACGCTCGACATGAAGATCCTCCTCCGGACGGTCCCGACGGTCCTCAGCGGCCGCGGCGCGCGCTGAAGAGGACCGGGGCCCCGCTCCTCACACCCCCCCGCCCAGCACCTTGTAGAGCAGCACGAGGTTCGCCTGCTCGGCGAGGCGGACGCCGACTGCCCCCCGCTGCGCGTTGAAGAGCGCCTGCTGGGCGACGAGGACTCCGAGGTAGCCGTCGAGGCCCGCCTTGAACCGGGCGTCGGAGAGGCGCGAGAAGTCCTCGAGAGATTTCACGAGGGCCTCCTGCGCGTCGCGCTGCTCGACGAGCGTCGTTCGGAGCGTGAGTCCGTCGTTCACCTCGGCGAAGGCGGTCTGGATCGCCTTCTCGTAGGTCGCGACGGCGATCTCTCGGTCCAGCTTCGACACCTTGAGGTTCGCGATGAGGGAGCCGCTCGCGAAGAGCGGCGAGACGACCTGCCCCGCGAAGCTCCAGACGTTCGTCCCGGACTTGAAGAGGCCGTCGAGGTCGGGGCTCGAGGTGCCGAAGCCGGCCGTGAGGGAGATCCGCGGAAAGAACGCCGCGCGGGCCGCGCCGATGTTGGCGTTCGCGCCGCGGAGGAGGTGCTCGGCAGCGAGGATGTCGGGCCGGCGGAGGAGGACGTCCGACGGAAGGCCGGCCGCCAGCCCCTTCGGGTCCGTGACGGCGACGAGCCGCTCCGGGAGGAGGTCGGCCGGGACGGGCGCGCCGGCGAGGAGGTCGAGCGCGTTCCGCGAGACCGCGGCGGCGCCGGTGAAGGAGGCGACGGCCGCGCGGGCCGCCTCCACCTGGCTCTGCGCCTGGCTGAGCTCGAGGTCGGAGCCGATCCCCGCGTCGCGGCTCTGGCGGATCAGGTCGTACGAGGCCTGCTGCGCCTCGAAGGTCGCCTGCGAGATTCGA
This sequence comes from uncultured Holophagales bacterium, assembly GCA_964575465.1. Classification (GTDB taxonomy): domain Bacteria; phylum Acidobacteriota; class Thermoanaerobaculia; order UBA5066; family UBA5066; genus UBA5066. Next base: position 4,592 of record CAZNSS010000034.1, read on the forward strand.
AGGTTCTCCTCGCTTGCGGCGAGGCTCAGCCAGGTGCCGGCGACCGCGGCGACGAGGGACGTCTGGGCGCCGCGCCGGGCCTCCTCGGTCGCGAGATAGCGCTCGAGGGACTGGGCGTTCAGGCTCCGGATTCGCCCGAAGAGGTCGAGCTCCCAGGAGGCCATGCCGAGGCCGACGGTGTACGCCGACACGGTGCTCGCCTGCCCGTCCTTGCCGATGCTCTCGGGAATCCGGTACCTCTCGCCCGTCGCCTGGACGCCGATCGTCGGGAAGAGCTCGGAGCGCTGGATCCGGTAGAGGGCCGCGACCCTCTCGACGTTGAGCGTCGCGACCCTCAGGTCTCGATTGTTCGCGAGCGCGAGGTCGATGACGGACTTCAGGCGCGCGTCGGTGAAGTACTGCTGCCAGGGGACGTCCCGGACGGCGGGCGCCGTGGAAGAGGCCTGCCCGGTCGCGGGAGGCGCGGCCTCCGCCGCGAAGGCGTCGGCCACGGGGAGCGGCGGGCGCTCGTATTTCGGGGCCATCGTGCAGCCGGCGAGGAGGAGGACGGCGGGGAGGAGGCGTAGGGCTCGGTTCGAGGAGCGGTTCATGTCACTTCCCCTCCGCCGTGAACGGCGTTTCCAGGACGGGAGGCGCCTCGACGGCCTTCCTCCTCTCGAAGACCTTCACGACGAGGACGTAGAGGAGCGGGATGAGGAGGACGGCGAGGAACGTGCCCGACAGCATGCCGCCGAGGACGCTCGTGCCGATCGCCTTCTGCGCGCCCGCGCCGGCCCCGGTCGCGATCGCGAGGGGGAGGACGCCGAAGCCGAAGGCCATCGAGGTCATGACGATCGGGCGGAGACGCGTCTTGGCCGCCTCCATCGTCGCCTCGACGAGGCCCATCCCCTTCTCGCGGTTCTGGACGGCGAACTGGACGATCAGGATCGCGTTCTTCGTCGTCAGGCCGAGGACGGTGAGGAGGCCGATCTGGAAGTAGACGTCGTTCGCCATTCCCCGCGTCGAGGAGGCGATGACGCCGCCGATGAGGCCGAGGGGGAGGGCGAGGACGATCGAGATCGGGACCGTCCAGCTCTCGTAGAGCGCCGCCAGGACGAGGAAGATCGCGAGGATCGAGAAGGCGTAGAGGAGACCGGCCTGCGACTCGGACATCCGCTGCTGGTAGGAGAGTCCCGTCCACTCGTGGCCGACCCCGGCCGGGAGCTTCGCGATGAGCTCCTCCATCGCGAGCATCGCCTCGCCCGAGCTGTGCCCAGGCGCGGGCTCGCCCTGGATGTTCATCGCCGGAAAGGCGTTGTAGCGCTGGAGGCGCGGGGGGCCGGAGACCCACCGGCCCGAAGCCACGGCCGAGAGGGGCACCATCCGTCCCTGCCGGTTCCTCACGTGGAGCCGGTGGAGGTCCTCCGGGAGCATGCGGAAGGGGGCTTCGGCCTGGGCGTAGACGCGCTTGACGCGGCCCCCCTGGACGAAGTTGCCCACGTAGGCGCTGCCGAAGGCGGCCGAGAGGTAGCTCTGGACCCCGTTCACGGGAACGCCGAGCGCCCCCGCCTTCTCCCAGTCGATGTCGACCTTGTACTGCGGCACGTCGGGCATGCCGTTCAGGCGGACGCGGGCGAGACGCGGGTCCTTGTTCGCCAGGTCGAGGAGCTGGTTCACCGCGCTCGTGAGCCCCTCGTGCGCGAGGTCGCCCCGGTCCTGGACGTAGAGGTCGAAGCCCGTCGCGACACCGAGCTCGGTGACGGCCGGCGGCGGGAAGACGAAGACGACCGCCCCCCGGTATCCCCCGAACACCCTCATCGCCTTGCCGGCGACGTCCTTCGCGCTCAGGCCGGGCCGCTGCCGGAGGCTCCAGTCCTTCAGCTTCACGAACATGAGCCCCTGGTTCTGGCCGCGCCCCGCGAAGCCCGACCCCCGGATCGCACCGCACGACTTGACCGCGTCCTTCTGGTCGACGAGGAAGTGGTGCTCGAGGTCCTGCATCACCCTCTCGGTCTGCTCGAGGGTCGACCCGACGGGGAGCTGGATCATCGCGATGAGGTTCCCCTGGTCCTCGTCGGGGAGGTACCCGGTCGGCATCCGCTGGTAGAGGACGACCATCGCGCCGACGATGGCGAGGAAGACGAACGCGTAGCGGGCCCGCTGCCCGAGGACGCGCCCGACCCAGCTCATGTACGTGCCGCGGAGCCTGTAGAAGACCCGGTCGAACCAGAGGAAGAACGGCCGGAGGAGCTTCCCGCCGCTCTCCGCCGCCTCGTGCCCCTTCTCGACCGGCTTGAGGAGCGACGCGCAGAGGACGGGCGTCAGGACGAGGGCCACGACGACCGAGAGGAGCATCGAGGAGATGACGGTGACGGAGAACTGCCGGTAGATGACCCCCGTCGAGCCGGGGAAGAAGATCATCGGGCCGAAGACCGCCGAGAGGACGAGGCCGATGCCGATCAGCGCGCTCGTGATCTGGTCCATCGACTTGCGGGTCGCCTCGAGCGGGGAGAGTCCCTCCTCGCTCATGATCCGCTCGACGTTCTCGACCACGACGATCGCGTCGTCGACGAGGAGGCCGATGGCGAGGACCATCGCGAACATCGTCAGCATGTTGATCGAGTAGCCGAACGCGCCGAGGACGCCGAACGTGCCGAGGATGACGACGGGGACGGCGATGGTCGGGATGAGCGTCGCGCGGAAGTTCCCGAGGAAGAGGTACATGACGAGGAAGACCAGGGCGATCGCCTCGAAGAGCGCCTTGAAGACCTCGTTGATCGCGACCCTCACGAACGGGGTCGTGTCCATCGGGTAGACGACCTTCACGCCGGGCGGGAAGAACTTCGACAGCTCGTCCATCTTCGCCTTGACGCGGTCGGCGGTGTCGAGGGCGTTCGCCCCCGCTTCCTGCCGGATGGCCAGGACGCCGGCCGGCTTCCCGTTGAAGCGGAACGCGACGTCGGGTGCCTCGGAGCCGAGCTCGGTCCTCCCGACGTCCGCGACCTTCACGACGGAGCCGTCGGGGTTCGTCCGGAGCGGGACCGCCGCGAACTCCTCGGGCGTCTTCAGGAGCGACTGGACCCGAATCGAGGCGTTCAGGCGCTGCCCCGGCACGGCGGGAGCCCCGCCGAGCTGGCCGGCCGAGACCTGGACGTTGTAGGCGCGCAGGCCCGCGACGACGTCGTCCGAGGTCATCCCGAACTTCGTCAGCTTGTCGGGGTCGAGCCAGACCCGCATGGAGTAGGCGGTGCCGAAGACCTCCACCTCGCCGACACCCGGCACGCGCCCGAGGACCGACTCGATCTTCGAGACGGTGTAGTCGTTCAGGTCGGCGTTCGTGAGGCCGCCGTCTTCCGAGACGAGGCCGACGATGAGGAGGTAGTTCCGCGTCGACTTCGAGACCGTGACGCCCGTCTGCTGGACGACGTCGGGAAGCGCCGCGAGGGCGAGCTGCAGCTTGTTCTGGACCTTCGACCAGGCGAGGTCGGCGTCGGTGCCCGGGGCGAAGGTCAGGGTGACGTTCGCGCTCCCGGAGGAGTCGGCCTCCGAGCTCATGTAGAGCATCCGGTCGAGGCCGGTCATCTTCTGCTCGATGATCTGGACGACCGAGTCGGCGACCGTCTCGGCGTCGGCTCCCGGGTACATCGCCCGGATCGAGATCGACGGGGGGGCGATCGGCGGGTACTGGGAGACGGGGAGCTTCACGATCGCCATCGCCCCCGCGAGCATCATCGCGATCGCGACGACCCACGCGAAGACGGGGCGCTTGAGGAAGAACCTGGACATGGCAGCCGCCTTACTTCGCCGCCGCCGGCCCGGGCTTCGCCGGGCCGCCGGCCGCGGGCGACGCGCTCGCCGTCGTGCCGGCCGGGACCGGCTTCACCTCGGCTCCGGGGCGGACCCGCTGCAGCCCCTCGACGATGACCCGGTCGCCGGCGGCGAGCCCCTTCGTGGCGAGCCAGCGGTCGCCGATGGCGCGGTCGAGGACGAGCGTTCTCTGCTCGGCCTTGCCGTCCGCGCCGACGACGAAGCAGAAGGGGCTTCCCTTCTGGTCGCGCGAGACGCCCTGCTGCGGGACGAGGATCGCGTCCGCCCGGACGCCCTCCTCGAGGATCGCCCGGACGAACATGCCGGGGAGGAGGACGTGATCGGGGTTCGGGAAGACCATCCGGACGCTGACCGAGCCCGTCGTCGGGTCGACCGTCACGTCCTGGAACTTGAGCTTCCCTTCGCGCCCGTAGGTCGTCCCGTCCTCGAGGACCAGCTTCACCTTGCTCCAGGAGGAGCCGTCCCGGGTGAGACCTCCCGCCCGGAACCCCTGCCGGAGGCGGAGCAGCTCGGCCGACGACTGGACGACGTCGACGTAGATCGGGTCGAGCTGCTGGACGGTCGCGAGCGGCACGGGCTGGTAGGCCGTGACGAGCGCCCCGACGGTGACGCTCGACCGGCCGGTGCGCCCCGGGATCGGCGCGCGGATCGGCGTGTAGGAGAGGTTGACCCGGGCGCTGTCGACCGCGGCCTTCGCGGCCGCGACGCTCGCCTCGGCCTGCAGCGCGGCGGCGGCCGCGTCGTCGTAGTCCTGCTGACCGGCCGCGCGAATCGCGACGAGCCCCTTCAGCCGTTCGGCGCGGGAACGGGCCGCCGGGACGTTCGCCTCGGCCATCGCGAGCGACGCCTTCGCCTGGTCGTACACGGCCTGGTAGGGGGCCGGGTCGATCTGGTAGAGGAGCGCGCCCGCCTTCACGTCGGAGCCTTCCTCGAAGGCCCGCTCGCGAATCAGCCCGTTCACCTGCGGACGGACCTCGGCGACGAGGTAGGGGGAGGTCCGGCCGGGGAGCTCGGTCGTGAGGACGACCTTCTCGGGGCTCACCGTCACGACGCCGACCTCCGCCGGACCCTGCGGGGGGCGGGCTTGCGGCTTGCCGCAGGCGACGGTCAGGGCCGCGACGGTGGCCAGGAGCGAGAGAGTCGAAAGGAACGGGCGGCGGTTCGTCATCGGTTTCTCCATCGAATTCAGTCGGGATCTTTCGAGGCGGGAGGCCGAGCCGGGGCGACTCAGGGGCACGGCGTCCGGGTCGACGGGATCGCGATCCGTCCCGCACCCTCGATCCGTGCCACCGGCCAGTCCCGGCTGATCGACTCGAGCAGGTCCTTCATCTCGACACCCGTGGACACCATCCGGGCGCCCGTCCCGTGGATCAGCGCCAGGAGGTATCTCCCGGCGTCGTCGACGCGGGCGACGCCGGTGAGGTCGAGGCAGGCGGTCCTTCCGGCCAGGGAAGTCCGCGCCACCCGCCAGCACTCCTCGAGGTCGCCGACCCACGTCCCCGCGAGGTCCCCCTCGAGCTTCATTCGGACTTCTTCGGCCTCGGGGTGGATCGTGATCTTCAACATCCGCGGTTGCCTCGCGAAGGTGACGAGCGCAAGCGGGATGCCGCGGGAGGATCCCCGGTCCGTGGTCCTCAACCGATTGACCCGACTTCACCTGGACGCCGTTCTGGCCTCGCGTGGAGCGAGATGGTGCCAACGGATTGGCGCCAGCCGGTTGGCGGATGCCAGCAGGCTGGCACCGGATCCAGGAACGGAAGGCGCCCGGCAGGGCGCCGGAGTCACCGCCCCGGTCGGGCGATTCCCAGCTTCTTCAGCCGGAACTGGAGCGTGGAGCGGTTCAGCCCGAGACGCGCCGCAGCCCCGTTCGCCCCGCCGAGGACCCAGCGGGTCTCCTCGAGCGTGGCGAGGACGTGCTCCCGCTCGGCCTCCTGGAGGGTCTGGCGCCGGGAGCTCCCCGCGGCATGCGCCGCGTGCGCTTTCAGCTCGTCCAGCGGGACCCGGAGGACCGGGCCCTTCGTGAGGATCATCGCGCGCTCGACGAGGTTCTGGAGCTCGCGGATGTTCCCGGGCCAGTCGTAGCGCGCCAGCGCCGCCATGGACTCGGCGGGGATCGTCTCGACGGCCTTGTTCATCCGGCGTCCGAGCTGCTGGACGAAGTGGCGCACGAGGAGGGGGATGTCTTCGGGCCTCTCGCGGAGCGCGGGGACGTGGATGGGAAAGACGTTCAGCCGGTAGAAGAGGTCGGCGCGAAACGTCCCGGCCTCGACCATGGAAGCGAGGTCGCGGTTCGTCGCGGCGATCAGGCGCGCGTCGGTCCGAAGGGTCCTCGAGCTTCCGAGCCTCTCGAACTCCCGTTCCTGCAGCACGCGGAGGAGCTTCGGCTGGAGCTCCAGCGGGACCTCCCCGATCTCGTCGAGGAACACCGTCCCGCCGCTCGCGAGCTCGAACCGCCCCACGCGGTCCGCGATCGCCCCCGTGAAGGCCCCCTTCTGGTGGCCGAAGAGCTCGCTCTCGAGGAGCCCCGTCGGGATCGCCGCGCAGCTCAGCTTCACGAACGTGCGGCCTCTCCTCTTTCCGCGGTCGTGGATGGCGCGGGCGATCAGCTCCTTGCCCGAGCCCGTCTCCCCGTGGATCAGGACGGTCGAGTCGGTCGGCGCGACGGTCTCGACCTCCTTCAGGACGCGCCGGAGAGCCGCGCTCCTCCCGACGATCTCGTCGAAGCTCAGCTCGCTGCGGATCTCGTCCTCGAGGTAGAGCTTCTCCCGCGCGAGCTGGTCCTTCAGCTCGGCGATCTCGCCGTAGGCGAGGGCGTTGTCGAGCGCCGTCGCGATCTGGCCCGAGACCTGGCCGATGAGGTCGACCTCGTCCTGGTCGAACGGCGTCCCCGAGCGCCTCATCGCCGTGAAGACTCCGAGAGTGCGCCCCCGGCTGACGAGAGGGAAGGCGAAGCCCGAGGAGATCCCCTCCGCCCGGAGGATCTCCATGCCCGGCCCCTCGGGGACGGTCACGTCGACGGCCCGTGGCACGCCGGCCTTCAGGAACTCCGCAAGCCCCCCGCCCTCCATCGGCACGACGGTCCCTTCCCGGACGAATCCGCGGCTGTCGGGGAAGTCGAGGACGTGGAGACGGGCCCGGGTCCGATCCGGGTCGACGAGTACGACGCTCGCGAGGTCACAGCGAAGGGCCGTCCTCACGTTTGCCGAGATCGCCCGGAGGAGGTCCCGGAGGTCGAGGTTCGAGAGGACGCTGTGGCCGACCTCGAGGACGAGCTTCATCTGCTCGCCCCTCCGGGCGAGCCTCTCGTTCGCCGCGCGGAGGCGCTCGAAGCTCGCCGCCCCGTCGATCGCGAGGGCGACCTGGTCGGCGACGACGAACAGGAAGCCGGCCTCCGCTCCCTCCCAGGCACCCTCCTGCCGGCACCCGAAGGTCATCGCCCCGAGCGGGCGATTCGGCGTCGCCAGGGGCAGGGCGCGGAAGGAGCGGACCCCGTGACGCGCGAGCGCCTCCTCGAGCGCCGGGAAGTGGGGCTCCCCGTCCGCGGCGGGCCACGAGACCGGCCGGCCGTTGGCGACGACCCACGCCTCGACGGTCTCCTCGAGCGGCACGGCCTCCGGGAGGCGCACGACGGAGCGCTCGTCGACGCGCCAGACGTTCCAGCTCGGACCATCCTCGAGGACGTCCCCGAGGTAGAGGCTCAGGAAGTCGAAATGGACGAGGGGCCGGAGATTCCGCCCGAGCGCGGCAATCAGCTCCTCCGGGTCGCGGATCGCCCCGAGCACCTTGGACATCCCGAGAAGCGACCTGTAGCGCTCCTCGAGGGGAATCGGGGGCTTCGGGGCCGGATCGCCGCTCATCCGCACGTCACGTCGCGCGCTCGAGCATAGCCGCCCGGGAGCCGCGGGGCGGCGCCACGGGTCCGGCGGCGGATTCGACGCGGGGCGCCGGGCTCACACGAGGCCGGCTGTCGACCGCCAGGCGTGCCGGCAGACGGCGGCGTAGAGCAGCGCCAGGAGGCCGAAGGCGGCGAACCCGACCCAGACGCCGACGTGCGTCCGTCCCCAGAGCCAGAACTGGACGACGTAGAACCCGTCGACGAGAAGGAACCCGACGAACGCCGCCGGGAGCCACTCCCTCCTCCCCGTCGCCAGGCCGAACCCGGCGACGACCCAGGCGAGTCCCGCGAGCGCCCACGCCGCGACCTTCAGGTCGACGAGCGCGGGGTCCGCGTCGGACGGCAGGTCCCCGTGAACCCGCAGGGCCGCCGAAGCGTCGTTGAAGAGGTAGCCCTGGCCCGCGAACGCGAGCCCGTTGACGACCATCACGATGCCGAGGACGATCTTCCACCAGGGGACGTGCACGGTCAGGCCTCCCTTCCGCCGGTGGTACGCAGACCCGGGAGGACACCGGCGAGGATGCTCCTCCCGGCCGTGAAGAGCTTACGCGCGGGGGAGCGGGAGGGCGACGCTCCCGACGCTTCTCAGAAGCGGAAGGTCAGGCCGGTGTAGGCGTCGAACTGGTTGAGGTAGTTCGAGTCGTAGTAGGTGTAGCAGCCGTACCAGGGGTCGCAGTAACCGTACCCGCTGCTCGTGGAGTTGAGGTAGACGGGCATGAAGCGAAGCCCCAGGCGGAAACCCATGGCGTCGGAGATGTAGTACTTCGCCCCGCCCCCGATGCTGCCGGAGAAGCGGGTCAGGGTGGAGAACTGCGGGGCCGGCGTGAGGATGCTCATTCCGAGGAGGAAGTCGAGGTAGGGGCGGAAGGAATCGCCGCCGCGTCCGAACATCCAGAGCCCGCCGATCTGGAAGGTGTCGACGTTCAGGTGCGTGAGGCGGTCGGAGTAGCCGGCGGGCGGAGTCTGCCGCCAGTTCAGCTTCAGCTCGGTGTCCTGGTGGCTCCAGATGAACTCGAGGAAGGCCTTCCGGCTGATCGCGTACTCCAGGGTCATCCCGAAGCTCAGGGCCGGGGACACCTCGAGGCTCTCGATGTAGTCGCTGTAGATGGTCGACGCCGTACCCCCGAGGCGGTAGCCGACCGTGGGGGTGATCTCGACCTTCCGGTCCCGTCCCGGCCTGCCCGACGGGACGAACGCGCTGGCCGTCGCGGGCGCCAGGGTGTCCAGCGGACGGGCTGCGGCGACCGGCGCCTGGTAGTACGGAGCCGCCTCGTCCGAGACCTTGATCACCGCATCCCGCTCGAGCTTCTCGATGTACTCCGCGAGCTTCTTCTGGAACTGGGTCTCCTGCTCCTTCTTGAGGATCTCG
>CAZNSS010000035.1:0-13658 GCA_964575465.1 uncultured Holophagales bacterium
TCCGCGAGTCCCTCGCCGATCGCGACGAGGACGTTCGGCGCGGGGCGGCGCTCGCGCTCGCGCGGATCGACCCCGCGGCGTGGCTCCGCGCCCCGTCGTGGGAAGCGACCGTGGCCACGGTCGAGCGGCTCGTCCCGGCGCTGATGAAGGAGCACCGCGTCCCGGGCGTGTCGATCGCCCTCGTGAGGGACCGCAAGGTCGCCTTCACGAAGGCCTGGGGCGTCGCCGACGCCAGGACCGGTGCACCCGTCACCACCGCGACGCTCTTCGAGGTCGCCTCGATGACGAAGCCGGTCTTCGCGTACCTGGCCCTGAAGCTCGCGGAGGGGGGGCAGCTCGACCTCGACCGGCCGATCGCAGAGCTCGTCGAGCTCCCGTCGGTGCCGGGCCAGGAGGAGCTCCGCAGGATCACGGCGCGGATGGTCCTCTCGCACACGAGCGGCCTTCCGAACTGGAGGAAGGGGGGCGAGGAGCGGGATGGCCCGCTGCCGGTCCTCTTCGAGCCCGGCTCGCGTTTCGGCTACTCCGGCGAGGCGATCTACCAGCTCCAGCGAGTCGTCGAGAAGGCCACCGGGGAGTCGCTCGACGAGTACGCGAAGGAGGCGCTCTTCGCGCCTCTCGGGATGGAGCGTTCCTCCTTCGTCTGGGCGGCGGAGCTCGACGCCGCGCTCGCGACGGGGCACGAGGAGGACGGGACGCCGAGAGCGCGTGCGCGCTACCGTCACGCGAACGCGGCCTACTCGCTCGTCGCGACCGCCCCCGACTACGCGCGCTTCCTCGCGGCGATCCTCGACCCGGGACCGTCCGGGTCGCCGGCCCTTTCGCGCGCCGGCGTCGACGCGATGCTCCGGCACGCGGTCCGCGCCGACGCGCGCGAGCCGATCGAGCGGCCCGGGGCGGCGAGGGGGCGCGACGTCTACTGGGGGCTCGGCTGGGGAGTGAACACGACGTCCGCCGGGGACGTCGTCTACCACAGCGGCGCCAACAGTACCGGGTTCCGGTGCTACAGCCAGCTCTCGCCGTCGCGCGGGACGGGGATCGTCATCCTGACGAACGGCCTTGGCGGGGGCGCGCTCTGGACCCGGCTCGTCAGCGCGATCGGGGACCTCTGACGCCTCCCTTCAGGAGGACGTCGACTTCGCGGCCCGGCACGACGTCGACTTCGCGGCTCAGAACGAAGTCGACTTCGCCTCCAGGAACCTCCGGAGGACCCCGAAGAAGGCGTCGGGCTTCTCGAGATAGACGACGTGGCCGGAACCTTCTATCGGCTCCCACCGCGCGTCGCGGAAGACGCCGAGCATCTTCTTCTGGACCCACGGCGGGATCGTCCGGTCCTCGGCGCCCGGAACGATCAGGACCGGCCCCGGGAAGGCCGCGTAGCCCGCGAGGTTGCCGTCGAGCGCGGCGAAGAACGGGTCCTGTGCGAGGGTGAGCCGGATCAGCGCGTGCGTCTGGTCCTTGTAGCGGTCGTGGAACCGCGCGCGGATCACCGGCAGGTTCGCCTTCATCGCCACGACGAACTCCTCGCCGAAGATCTTCTCGTACATGTAGTGCGTGTAGAGCTCGAAGATCTCGGGCCCGCTCCTGTAGAAGCGAAGCGAGATCTCCTGGTACATCGAGAAGAGCTCCTCATGCGAGAGGAAGATCCCCGAGAGCGTCAGCGTGTGAAGGCGCTCGGGGAAAAGGCGCGCGATCTCGGCGGCGACGAACCCGCCGTACGAGACGCCCATCGCGTGGACCTTCCCGATCCCGAGGACGTCGAGGATCTTCGGCAGGTACCCGGCGAAGGCCGGGATCGAATACGGCTCGTCGGGAGAGGACGACAGCCCCTGCCCGAGGTAGTCGTAGAGGACGACGTCGTACCGGTCGAGGAGGCGCGGGAGGACCCCGAACCACGCGCGCGTGTGCATGGCGAGGCCGTTCAGGAGGCAGACCGGTTCCCGGTCGCCCTTCCCGAGGTACTCCCACCGGATCCGGTGCGCACCCTCCTCGAGGAACCCTTCGCGGTCGGGGGCAAGCTCGCCCATCTGTCTTCTCCCTTCGGAAGCGGCCTCCAGGAAGCGGGAGTCAGGCCATCGGCGGCGTCAGCCCGCCGGCGTCAACACCGTGCAGACGGAAGCGCACACGGGCCCGCCGATGTTGAACGTCGCCGCGGCGCGGGCGTTCGGCACCTGGAGCGCCTTCGGCACCTTCCCGAGGAGCTGCCACGCGCACCACCCGACCATCGCGATGCCGGTCGCGCCGATCGGGTGACCCTTCGCGATGAGGCCCCCGGACGTGTTGATGCCGCAGTCGCCGTCGACCCGGGCCCTGCCCTCGCGCCAGTAGCGGGCGCCCTTCCCCGTCTCGGCCTTGCCGATCACCTCGGCACCGATGGCCCCCATGACGCTGAAGCAGTCGTGGACCTCGGCGACGTTCACGTCGTACGGCGAGACGCCCGCACGCCGGTAGGCCGCTCTCATCGCCGCCAGGGCCGCCTTCGGGCGGAGGACGTCGCGCCCTTCCTTCTTCAGCGGGTCGGTCGCCTGCCCCCACCCCGCGAGCCGGACGCAGTCGGCCTTCGCGACGCCGAGCCGCGCGAGACCTTCCTCCGTCGCCAGGATCATCCCGGCGTAGCCGTCGGAGATCTGCGAGGCGTCGTACGTCTTGAGCGGCAGCCCCTCGACGACGTAGCGGTTGATCCCCTCGATCTTCATCGCCGTCTCGAGCGTCACCTGGTTCTTCTGCATCTGGGCATAGGGGTTCTCCCGCGCATTCTCGTACTCCGCGACGGCGATGGCGGCGAGGTCCTCCTCCGTCGCACCCCACTCGTCCATGTACGCCTTCATCACCTCGGCGAAGAGGTGCGGAAAGACGAACGTCTTGCCGACGCGCTCGTCGGGATGGGAGTAGTAGCCGAGGACTTTTCCGATGAGCTTTCCGTCCATCTTCCCCTCGGCGTCGCGCATCTTCTCGAAGCCGACGGCGAGACCGACGTCCCCGTCGCCGAGCATCAGCTTCTGGGCGACGGCGAGGATCGCCTGCCCGCCCGTGGCACAGGCGTTCTCGACGCTCTCGATCGGCTTGGCCTCGAGGCCGGGAGTCATCGCGAGGAGACCGGACAGGAGCCCCTGCTCGTTGAGCGTCAGGTTGCAGACGGCGCCGACCGTGGCGACGTCGACGGCCGACACCTCGGCCTTCACCGAGGCGCACGTCTCTTCGGCGGCGTTCCGGAGGATCCCGGGGACCGTCATCCCGAGGAGCTTCCCGAACTTCGACTGGTGGTAGGCGGCGATGTAGATCGGCTTCACGCGTGACCTCCGTTCCGCTCGGCTTCATGGGACGGAGCCTCGGCCGGGAGCGGGTTCCGGCCGAGGAAGGAAAGGAGGATCGAGAGGGTCTCTTGCGGCTTCTCGACGACGACCGCGTGGCCGGCCCCTTCGACGACGGCGAGCTCGCCGCGGCCGAGACCGGCCGCGAGGGCGCGACCCCTCTCGAGAGGCATCGCGAGGTCTCCGTCGGCGAGGAGGACGAGAGCGGGACAGGCGATGCGTGAAAGGAGCGGCGTGACGTCGAGCCCCTCGAGCGCCGCGAGGAGGCCGGCGAGCCCCGAGAACCAGCCGGCGGGGAGGTGCGCGACGAGCGCGCGCCGCGCCGCGAGCTCCTCCGCGTGGCTCGCCGCCCAGGCGGGCGAGTAGGCGAACTCGGCGATGAGGTCGTAGACCCTCTCCCTCGAGCCTCCGCGGAGCGTCTCGAGGCAGGCCCCGGCGAGGGCGCGCGCCTCGCGGGACATCTCCTCCGAGACCCGGTCGGTGACGGTGAGCGCCGCCAGCGAGGCGACGCGATCCGGGGCGAGGGCCGCGAGGTGGATCGCCGCGAAGCCGCCGAAGCTCGTCCCGACCACGTGGGCGCGCGCGATCCCGAGGTGGTCGAGGAGCGCGAGGAGGTCGTCCGCGTGGCCGCCGAACGTGGCGGGCGGCGGTCCCGGCGAGCGGAGCTGCCCGCGGAAATCGCAGCGAACGACCCGGTACCGCTCGAAGAGGGGCCCGACGAGGGGCTCCCAGGCCGAGAAGCTCATCATCCCGCCGTTGAGCAGGAGGAGCGGCTCGCCCCGCCCGTCGACCCGGTGGGCGAGGACGCTCACGTCCCTTCCCTCGAGGCGACGAACCGGTCCCTCAGCTCGCCCTTGACGACCTTGCCGTAGGCCGTCCTCGGGAGAGCATCGACGAAGACGACCTCCTTCGGGAGCTTGTAGCGTGCGAGACGCGCTTCGGCGAAGGCGAGGAGCGCCTCCTTCGAGACGCTCTCCCCCGGCCTCGCGACGACGAACGCGACGCCCACCTCTCCCCACGTCGGGTCGGGGACGCCGACGACGGCCGCGTCCATCACGGCCGGGTGGAGGAGGAGCTCTCCCTCGATCTCGGCCGGGTAGACGTTCACCCCGCCGCTGATGAGCATGTCCTTGCGGCGCCCGGCGATCGTGAAGAAGCCGTCGGCGTCCCTGCGCGCGAGGTCCCCCGTGTGGAAGTACCCCTCCGCGTCGATCGCCTCGGCCGTGGCCGCGGCGTTCCGCCAGTACCCCTTCGACACGTGGGGTCCGCGCAGGCAGAGCTCGCCCACCTCGCCCACGGGCACGTCGGCGCCCGCCTCGTCGATCAGCTTCGCCTCGGTCATCATCAGCGGGCGCCCGATCGAGCCCTTCTTCGCGACCGACTCCTCGACGGACATCGCGAAGCAGTTGACCCCGACCTCGGTCAGGCCGTAGCCCTGCTTGAAGACGACCCCCCGCTTCTGGTAGGCGTCGATGAGGTAGAGGGGAAGAGGCGCGCCGCCGCTGATCAGCCAGCGGATCGAGGAGAGATCGGCGGCTTCGAACGACGGGTGCTCGAGGAGCATCTTCCAGATCGTCGGGACGCCGAGGACGACGGTGCAGCGCTCCTTCGCGACCGTCGTCCAGACCTCCGCCGCGTCGAACCCGGCGTGAAGGACGATCGTCCCGCCCGCCGCGAGGATCGGGACGAGGAACGCCCCGAGCCCGCCCGCGTGGTAGAGAGGCGTGAAGAGGGGGCTCACGTCGGACTCGGAGAGCCCCCAGCAGAGGGCCGTGTTCCACCCGTTCCACGCCGTCATCCGGTGGGGGACCATCACGCCCTTCGGCTTCCCCGTCGTCCCGCTCGTGTAGAGGAGGGCGTGGAGGTCCTCGCCGTCGCAGCGCGTCCGCGTGAAGGGGGCCTCCGGCATCGCCGCGAGCTCCGTCGCGAGGGACAGGTCGCCCGACGGGGCGGGATCGTCGAGGGCGATCCAGCTGGGGACCTCCGCTTCGACGCGCAGGGCGGCGACGGTCCCGGAGAAGCTGCCGTCGTAGACGAGCGCCGAGAGCCCCGCGTCGCCTGCGATGAACGCGAGCTCGCGATGGGTCAGCCGCGTCCCCAGAGGGACGAGGACGACCCCGCTCTTGGCCGCGGCGAAGAAGAGGTCGACGTATTCGACCCGATTGTGGGAGAGAAGGCCGACCCGATCGCCCTTCGAGACGCCGAGCCGGTCGCGAAGGAACGCCGCGGCCTTCTCGGCCCTCGCGTTCAGCTCACGGTACGTGAACCGCTCGCCGGTCGGGACGGAGACGAGCGCGGTCCGCCCCGGCGACAGGCGCGCCCTCTCGCCGAGGACGTCGGCGTGGATCACGGAGTCTCCCCCGGACGGGCGGCCGGAGCGGGCGCCGGCGCCGTGTCGCCGGCGTCGAACGTCGCCCCGGGCGGTGGACCGGCGAGGAGCCTCCCGAGCGTCTCCGCGAAGGCCGCCGGGCACTCCTGCTGGGGGACGTGGCCGCAGCGCGGCAGCACCGTCAGGCGGGCGCGCGGCAGCGCCGAGCGCATCCGCTCCGCGTACGCGAGGGGCACCATCCGGTCCGAGGCGCCCCAGACGATGTCGACCGGAACGTCGAGCTCTCCGAGGCGCCCCTCCAGAACGAACTTCTCCATGCCGTCGCTCGCGGCGGCCAGGCGGGAGATCGGCCCCGAGGCGGCCACCCGCACGACGTCGTCGAGGACGAAGTCGGGGACGCGAATCGAGCCTGGGTCACGCAGCGCCTCGATCGTCTTCCGGGCTTCGGTCCGGTCCTTCGGCTGGAGCGTCAGCCCCTCCGCCACGTGCTTCAGCGGACCTCCGTTCACGAGAACGATCCGCTCGACGCGCTCCGGGTGGTCCCTCGCCCAGAGGCAGGCCAGCCAGGCGCCGAGGGAGTTCCCGACGATCGTCACCGGCTCCTTCGGTGCCACGTCGTCGAGGACGGCCGAGAGGCCCGCGAGGAGGGTCTCGACGGGCAGGGGCCCCTTCTCCGGCGCGCTGTCTCCGTGGCCCGCGAGGTCGGGGATGACGAGCGAACGCCCGGGGAGGAGCTTCGGCGCGACGATCGACCAGGCGGCCGCCTGGTCTCCCGCACCGTGGAGGAGAACCAGAATCGGTCCGCTCCCTCCTCTGAAGACGGCCTGCGGCCCGGCCGGAGACCCGATCGCCGCCTTCGTCATCCCGGCGGAGACGAGCGCCCGCCGCCCGGACGCCGCGTACGTGGCGAGCGGACGCATCCGCGCGACGAGGAAGACGACGACCCCCGCGAGGAGCAGGAGGACGACCGCGGCGAGGAGGAGCTTCACGGGTCGGTTCATGAGTATCTCCACGCCGCGGCCGGCGGGTCTCAGGTCATCCGGAACGCGACGCCGGCCTGGTTGTACCCGACGCCGGAGCCGATCATGACGACGAGGTCGCCCTTTTTCACCTTCCCCAGCTCGAGGGCGTCGTCGAGAGCCATCGGGATGCAGGCCGAGCCGGTGTACCCCCACTTTTCCATGATCGTGTGGGCCTTCTCGACCGGGATCCCGAGGTCGCCCATGACGAGGTCGATGGAGGGCTTGCGCACCTGGGTGAAGATGACCTGGTCGACGTCGGCGAGGGCGAAGCCCCCTTCCTTCGACAGGCGCCTCACCAGGCGGGGCCAACCCTCGTGGTTGATCTCGGGCGGGTAGCGTTCGGCCATCTTCACCGCCGTGCGGCCGGCTGCGACGTTCTCGACCGTCGCCGGCTCGGCCGTGCCGCCGGCGAAGATGCCCCAGTGCTTGGCGTACTCGCCGCCGGCCTGCATCGCGGCGTTGAGGAATCCGGGCTCGGCGCCCGCCTGCAGGACCGCCGCGCCGGCGCCGTCGCCGTAGAAGAAGACCATCGGGTCGTTCGGGTCGGCGAGCTTGTGCATGAGGTAGACGCCGACGACGAGGACGTTCCCCAGGGCCGGGTTCGTCGCGAGAAGGCCGGCCGCCGCGGCGAGGCCGGTGGGGAACGACGCGCACGCGCAGCCGACGTCGAACGTCCCGGCGTTCTTCGCGCCGAGCTTGTGCTGGAGGACGACCGACGTCGCCGGCGTGACGTAATCGGGCGAGTCGGTGCCGAGAATCACGAGGTCGATGTCTTCGGGCGTCAGCCCCGCCCTCTCGATCGCCTGCTTCGCCGCGGGAAGCGCCACGTCGGACGTGGCCCACTCCTCCGGAGCGTAGAAGCGGGTCCGGATACCGCTCGACGCCTCCATCTTGTCGACGAAGTCGGGAAACTGCGGCCAGCGCGCCTTGAGGACCGCGTTCGGGACCTCGATCGGCGGCACGAACCGGCCGGTCGAGACGATGCGCGCGTATCGGGCCATCGGGCCTTCTCCTACGTTCCCGTGACGAGGCCGCCGTCGACCGAGAGGACGGCGCCGTGGACGAAGCCCGCCTGGTCCGAGGCGAGCCAGACGTAGGCGTTCGCGATGTCCTCGGGCTCGCCCATCCGCCCGATCGGCGTGTGGGCCACCATTCCCTCGAGGACCTTCGCCGGCATCGCCTTGAGGATCTCGGTCGCGACGAATCCCGGGCAGACGGCGTTCACGCGGATCCTGAACTTCCCGAGCTCCCGAGCCCAGGTCTTCGTCATCCCGATGACGCCGCTCTTCGTCGCGACGTAGTTCGTCTGGCCGAAGTTGCCGTAGAGGCCGACGACCGAGGAGGCGTTGAGGATGACGCCGCCGCCCGCCGCGATCATGTGCGGCGTCACGGCGCGGGTGCAGAGGAAGACCCCCTTGAGGTTCACGCCGATCACGGCGTCCCACTGCTCGTCGGTCATCGTGGCCTGGACGGCGCCGTCCTTGAACTTGACGAGCTGGGCGTCCCGCACGATCCCGGCGTTGTTCACGAGGACGTCGATGCGTCCCCACTTCGCGATCACCTCGGCGACGGCGGCGGCCACCGACCCGGCGTCGGCGACGTTCACCTTCGCGGCGAGGGCGTCGGCCGCGCCCGCGGCCTTCAGCTCGTCGACGAGCGCGGCTGCGTCCGCGACGTCCCACGCGGCGACCTTCGCCCCCTCCCTCGCGAACCGGAGCGCCGTGGCCCTGCCGATCCCCGCGGCCGCCCCGGTGACGATGACGGCGCGTCCCGCGAGTCCTGTTTCGATGCTCATGACGGAATCCCTCCCTGCGCGTGCCCGAGGGCCGCGGTCGCCGCCCCGATCGGTCGGGGCGAGGGTCCGGCGGGCGGATCGACCGCCCGCCGGACGATGTTGCGAAGCCGAGCTAGAAGGCCAGCCTGACGCCGAACTGGACCCTGCGCGAGTCCTCGGGGATGGAGCGGGAGTACTTGCCGTAGTTCGGGTTCAGGTTCGCCGGGAGCGGCGCCGTCAGCGCGGTCCCGCGGAGGTACTCCGCACCGTCGATCGACGCGACGTCGTAGTTGGTCGAGTTGAACACGTTGAAGACCTCGGCGATGACGTCGAGGCCGAGGTCGGAGCCGAGCTTGAAGTTCTTCGAGAGACGGAGGTCGAGGCGCCGGTAGCAGGGGCCGTCCTCGCCGAAGCGGTCGACTCCGACCGGCCGGTCGGAGTTGAAGCCGTCGCCGTTCCAGTCGTAGCCGAGCCGGTGCGTCCACGGCTGCCCGGAGCCGTACTGGAAGATCGGCGACACCGCGAACTGCAGCGGGAGCCGGAAGACGCCCGAGAGGACGACGCGGACCTTCTCCGAGGAGCGGGCGTTGCCCCACTCTCCCTCGATGTACGCGGGGTCGTTCGGGTAGCCCGTCGGGTACTCCGGGCTGAAGTCGTCGTTGAGGTTCTTCTTGTCCGCGAACGTGACCGAGCTCGTGATCAGGTGCCCGCCCTTCAGCGCCCCGTTGAGCGCGACGGTGAGCGCCTTGTAGGTCGAGTGCCCGTCGTTCGTGTAGGTGTTGATGTTGGACCAGGCCTTGTTCGGGCGGACCGGGTTCGAGTTGCCGCCGAAATTCGTGTCGCGGTTCAGGATCTCCTTCGTTCCCTTGGAGTAGACCCCTTCCACGTCGAGATAGAGACCCGTCCGGCCGAGGCGCGTCGTCAGGCCGAGGCTCGTCTGGTTGGACTGGGGCGCGTCGAGCGTCGAGTCGATGATCGTCGCGGCCGGGGCGAGCGGGAGACCGGTCGTCGTCGGGTGGTTCGGGTCGAGGGCGAACGCCGGCAGGCCGAAGAGGGCGCCGTTGACCCGGGTCACGGTCTTGCGTCCCGTCGTGCCGTTCTGCTGGAGCTCGGTGAAGGCCGGCACGAGGAGGTAGCGACCGGCGAAGATCCCCCATCCGCCGCGGGCCACGAAGGCGCCGTCGCCCCTGACGTCCCAGGAGAATCCGATCCGCGGCTGGAAGTTGTTGGTGTCCTTGCCGCGCGGGGTCGTCACGAGGGCGCTCGTGAAGTCGGGGTTGTTGCCGTCCGTGTCGAGGTCGTAGCGGACACCGAGGCTGAGGGTCAGGTTCGAAACCGGGCGCCAGTCGTCCTGGACGAACGCGGAGATCCGGTCCGTCGGGATGGAGACCTCGCTCGAGCCGATCCCGTAGAGGTAGGCGTACGGGACGGTCTTGTTGTCGAAGAGCCAGAGGAAGACGCCGTTCTGGTACGTGTCGATGACCGACGTGTCCTTCACGTGCTGCCAGCCCGCGCCGACCTTGACGTCGTGCGTCCCGGTCCTGCCCGCGAGGTGCAGGTAGAGCGTGTCGCGGAACTCGTACTGGTCCCCCTCGCCGAGGAGGTCGCCCAGGATGTTGCCGCCCGAGCGGAGCGTGTTGCCGAGGGAGTACCAGTCGCCGACGGCACCGGAGTTCATCGGCTCGTAGTACTTGCGGTGGCCGAACTGCGCGCGGAGCTCGTTCGTCGTCGTGGCGCTCGCGACCCAGGTGTGCCCCGCGGTGAAGTTGTAGTTGTCGCGCTGGAGCTCCTGGCCGTAGGAGACGTCCTGGATGCCGCCGACGCGGAAGTTCTCCTCCCGGTAGCGCTCGTAGTCCCCCTTGACGAGGAGGGACTGGGAGTCCGTGAGGCCGAAGGTGACCGAGCCGAACGCGAGGATCTGCTTGAACGGGTCCTCGGCGTCGACCTTGCCCGTCGTCGCGAAGGCGCCGCCGGGACGGACGAGGGCGGGCCGGACGTTGTCGACGTACTCGGCCGAGAGGAAGAAGTGGGTCTTGTCCTTCACGATGGGCCCGCCGAGGGTGGCGCCCCCCTGGAAGCGGTGCTTCGACACGCTCGAGTCGAGCTCGTTGTAGCCCTTGGCGATCGTCGAGTCCGGCAGGTAGAAGGCGAAGAGGCTCCCCCTGAAGTCGTTCGTCCCGGTCTTCGTGAGGACCGTGAGGGCGCCGCCGGAGGAGCCGCCGACCTCCGAGTCGAACCGGGAGTTGACGACGCGGAACTCGGAGATGGCGTCCTGCGAGACGCGGGTCTTCGCCAGGCCGAGGGCGGGGTCGGTGTAGTCGACGCCGTCGACGAGGATCGTCGACTGCGAGGCGTTGCCGCCCGAGCCGATGACCGGGCCGCCCGTCACGAAGCGGAACTCGCCCCGCTCGCGCTGGACGCCCGGCGCGATGAACGCGAGCTTCTCGAACTCGCGGTTCGGGACCGGGAGGTCCTTGATCTGCTCGGGGACGATGTTCGTCGACGAGTCGATCTTGAAGACGTCCATGACGGGCGCCTCTCCGACGACCGTGACGGCTTCGCTGACGGACCTGGCGCGGAGGACGATCCGGAGCTTCGCCGTCTGGCCGATCCGGAGGGTCACGGCCTGCTCGACGGGCTCGAAGCCCTGCAGCGCGACCTTCGCGGCGTATCCCGCGGCCGGCGGGACGGCCGGGAAGCGGACGGAGCCCTTCATCGAGGAAACGGACGTGCGGACGAAGCCGGTCTCGGCGCGCTTCAGCTCGACAGCGACGCCGGGGAGGGGCGCGCCCGTCTCGTCGACGACGTCGATCTCCACCACGGCGTCGGCCGTCTGCGCGGCCGCCGGCCGGGCCCACGGAACCGCCGGCAGGAGAAGGGCCCCGAAGAGGGCCACGGCGCGGATCAGGGGGTTACGGGTCAGCCTCGTCATCTCGTTCCTCCCGGGCGCCGCCGCGCCCTTCAACGTCTGGCGATCAAAACGGCCCGCGCGAAAGGCCCAGCCTCCCTCGCCACCGAGGGGCCTGCCGGATCCCGTCCGCACATCCCGTCTCTCGAAATACCGAACACTCGGTATGTTTTCTCTGGCGCGAATTCTGTTGACTGCCCGCCAGCCATGTCAAGGGAAATCGAGTCGTCCGATCAGCCGGCTCGGCCCTTCCGGCGGCTCGGGCGACTCGAGACCTTCTCGGTCAGCTGGAGGTTCCGGCGAATCTGCTCGAGCATCCGCGCCTCGAGGCCGCCGTGCCTCTCGGAGGACTTCCCGCCCCGCCGCTTGGCCCGGTCGAACGCCTTCCTCGCCGCCCTGGAGTCGCCCACCGCGAGGTAGGCGAGGCCGAGGTGGGCGAGGCCCGTCGGCGTCTCCCCGAGCTCGGCGGCACGGGAGAGACAGTCGACGGCGCGCTCGAACTCCTTCCGCTTGTAGTGGACCCAGCCCTTGGCCGCGAGGGGGAACTGCCTCAGCTCGCGAGGGGCGAGGCGGAGCGCCTTCTCGGCGTCCTCGAGCGCCTCGTCGAGCTTCTCTCCCATCTCCGCCAGGGAGGCGGCCCGCTGGAAGTGGCCGATCGAGCGGGCGTAGTTCGACGTCACCGCGTCGAGCATCTCCCCGGCCACCTGCGTCCCCTCGCGGAACTTCCCCTCGGCGCGAAGGGCCTCGAGGAGCGTCGCCCACGCGGCCGCGGCGATCGGCTCCTCCGGCTTCTGCGCGAGGACCCGCCGCGTCGTCGCCACGGCCTCCGAGGTCCGCCCGACCGCCGAGCAGACGAGGGCGTAGGCGATCTGGAGGGTCTGGTTGTCGGGGTCCGCCTTCAGCGCCCGGCGACAGATCGCGAGGGCCTTCTGCGGGTCCCGGTTCGCGGCGGCTGCCCGCCCCGCCCGGTCGGTGACGTCCGCGAGACCGGGAACCGAGCCCGCGCCGGCGGGGCCGAGGAGCTTGCGCGCCTCGCCGAGCTCGATCCGGTTCGGGTTCAGCTCGAGCGCGGCCCGGAACCGCTCCACCGCCTTCTGCGTCCACCCCCGGTCGAGGTAGCAGAGACCCAGCTGGAAGAGCCCGTCTTCGTCGTCCGGGTCGAGCTTGACGGCGCGCTGGAGCGCGTCGATCGCGTCGGTCAGCCGCCCCCTCTCGTAGGCGATCGTGCCGAGGAGGGAAAGCGCCTGAGGGTTCTCCTCGATCTGGACGGCCCGCTTGAGGAGGGCCTCGGCCTTGGCGAGCTGGCCCGCCCCGGCGTGGATCGCGCCGAGGGCGAACGCCGGGAGGAAGGCGTCGGGACGGAGGGCGAGCGCTCGCTTCAGGAACTCGACCGCCTTCTCGGGGTGCCCGAGGTCGTTCTCGAGCACGCCCGAGTAGACGAGCGCCTCGAAGTGCTGCGGCTTCCTCTCGAGGACGTGCCGGAGGGCCGAGGCCGCCTTGACCGCCTCGCCGTCGTTGAACCAGGTCTCCCCGAGGAAGAACGCGAGCTCGGCATTCCCCCTGTCGAGTCGCCACGCCTCCTCGAGGACGGCGAGCGCCTTCTCGGGCTCGAGCGCGAAGAGCGCGAGCTCGGCGTCGCCGAGGAGCCCGACGAGTCGTTCGCGGCCAGCCCCCTTGTGCTCGGCGAGGATCCGCTCCTTGCGCTCGAGGAACCGCTCGCGCTTCTCGAGGACGGTCAGGTGCTGGTCGACGCGCCCTTCCCAGAGCTCGACGAACTCCTGCTCGACGAGGAGCCCCTTCCTCTCGAGGAGGTCCTTGAGGGCGAGGAGTCCCGTCTGGATGACGAAGCCGTTCTTCTCCTGCCGGTGGAACCCCTCGAGGAGGGCCTTCAGCGTCTCGGCGCTCCGCTTGACGATCTCCTCCAGGACGGAGACCCGCTCGAGGAGGTGCTCGTCGAGGGAGATCCCCTCGCCCGAGGGCCCCTCGTCGTACGTCTCGCTCGCGCCCGAGACGACGAGGAGCTTGTTCTGGCACTTCCGGCAGAACTCCTGGTCGAGGTCGTTGGAGGCGCCGCAGACCTGGCAGATCAACCCTGGACCTTCTCCCCGCCGGGGGCGTAGCGGTAGAAACCGCGCCCGGCCTTCTTCCCCACCCACCCCGCGTCGACCATCTGGACGAGGAGCGGGCAGGGGCGGTACTTGTCGTCCCCCAGCCCCTGGTGAAGGACCTTCAGGATCGCGAGGCAGGTATCGAGGCCGATGAAGTCGGCGAGCGTGAGCGGCCCCATCGGGTGGTTCATGCCGAGCTTCATGAT
>CAZNSS010000036.1:0-13589 GCA_964575465.1 uncultured Holophagales bacterium
CACGGCCGACCTCGCGTCGCCGGGGACGCCGGCCGCCTCCTGCTCCGGCTTCGCGAGGGCCGTCGCCGGGGCGCTGAGCGGCGTCCTGGTGGAAGCCCGTCTCGGGCCCGGTCGCGGCTAGACTCGCTCTCCGTGGTCCGCGTCGTCCTCATCCACTGGCGTGACAGCGAGGTCCCTTCGCGCGCTGAGCGGTTCCGGGACCTGGGTTTCGACGTCTGCCTTCTCTCGCCGGACGGCGGAACCGGCCTCGCGCCCCTCCTCGCCGACCCGCCCGCGGCGATCGTGATCGACCTCGACCGCGTTCCGTCACAGGGCGCCGCCGTCGGGACCCTTCTCCGCCAGAGGAAGGCGACGCGATTCGTCCCGCTCCTCTTCGCCGGAGGTGCGGAGGAGAAGGTCGCGAACGTCCGGGCCCTCCTTCCCGACGCCGCGTTCGCGCCGTGGCGCTCCGCGGCAGGGGCGCTCCGGAAGGCGATCGCCGCGCCGGGCCCGGCGAGCCCGGTCGTCCCCGGCACGAGGGAGGGCTATTCCGGCACGCCGCTCCCGAAGAAGCTCGGGATCGGTCCGGGCTCGGGCGTCCTCATCCTCGACGCCCCGAAGGGTTTCGAGGCGACGCTGGGCGCGCTGCCGGACGGCGCGCGCCTCGCGCGGCGCGCCGCGGCCGGGGACGTCGTCGTCCTGTTCGTCTCTTCGAGCGCCGCCCTGGGGAAGCGGTTCCCCGCCGCGATCGCCGCCCTCGCGCAGGAAGGAAAGCTCTGGATCGCCTGGCCCAAGAAGGCCTCCGGCGTCGCCACAGACGTGACGGACGCGGTCGTTCGGGCCTTCGGCCTCGAGCGGGGCCTCGTCGACTTCAAGGTCTGCGCGATCGACGCGACCTGGTCGGGCCTCTGCTTCGCGCGGAGGAGGCCGAAGCCCTGAATCCTCAGCCGAGGTGGTCCGAGAACTCCTCCCACTCGCTCTCGTTCCACCACTCGGCCTCGACGCCGCGGCACGTCGTCCCGTAGGACGGGCAGACGACGCAGCCCTCGCCGCGAACCCCTCCGGCATCCTCCGTGAAGGCCCAGGAGGCCGCGAGACGCTCGCCTTCCTCGCGCGCGGAGAGCTCGTCCTCCGCTGGCGCCCGCCCCTCGAGCTCCAGGACGTTCGCCTGCCGGAGGCGGACCTCGCTCTCCGGGAGCAGGACCGAGTTCTCCGCGTCGATGTGCCTCCCCAGCTCGCGCGTGTAGGCGGTCACGAGCTCGACGAGGCGTCGTGCCTCGGCCGCCGGCAGCGGCTCGCGGTCGAGGAGCGGGTCGATCTCGTCGAGGACCTTCGCCATCTCGTGGTGCTGCTCGACGAAGGCGGCGATCGGTCCGTGGACCGGCGAGAGCTCGGCCTTCGCGGCGAGCGCCGGGAAGAGCGTCTCCTCCTCGCGCGCGTGGTGCCAGGCGCCCGCCCAGAGGCGGAAGAAGCGGCGAAAGGCGGCCCCGTCGGCGGGGCCGCTTTCCCCCTTCGCCCGCGCGGCCGCGAAGGTCCGGAGCGACCCCGCGACGCGGTCGATGAGCACGTGCTCGGCGCGCAGCTCCCCGAGGAGGCGCACGGGGGGCTCAGCCGAGCTCGGCGGCGAGCCGGTCGACGAGCGCGACGTACTTCTTCATCGCGTCGTCCTTGCCCGTCCCCTTCGCCTTCGCCCACGCGTCGTACTTCGCCCGCCCCTTCAGGTCGAGCATGCCCGGGCGCGAGCCCGCGACGTCCCCGTCCGTCGCCTGCTTGTAGCACGCGTAGAGCTCGAGCAGCTGGTCGTTCGACGGCCGCTTCGCCAGCTTCTCCACCCGCCCCTTCGCCTCCGCGAACCTCTCCGCCAGCGGCTTCTCCTTCTTCGTCGCCATCGTCCCCTCCTCCGTCGGGGTCAGGCGTGAAATCGTGTATTGTTCACGAGGCCCACCCGACACCGATACGTTTTCGCGGGAAACATAGCAGAGTCGCCTACTTCCTCGGGGCTGGGAACCTCTCCCGGCGGACCAGGACCTTGCGCCCGCGGATCGTCGTGCGGCGGAGCGCCTCGATGACGGCGTCGGCCGACTCCCCCGGCACCTCGACGAGAGAGAAACGGTCGGCGATCTCGATCGCGCCGATGGCGCGCGACGGGAGCTTCGCCTCGTTCGTGATCGCCCCGAAGAGGTCGGCCGGACGGATGCCGGCATCGCGCCCCGCGCCGACGAAAAGGCTCACCGCGCCGGGCAGGCGGGGCGTGCGCCGGAGCGGCCGGGTCGCGGCGCCCGACTCGGAACGTGGCACGAAGCGAGGCCTCTCCTGGGGCACGAAGACCGGCGGGATCTCCTCGTCCTCTCCCGGCGAGCCGGCCGCCTCGTGGGCCATCTTCACGCCCGCGGCCGCGACGTCGAGGAGGTCGAACTCTTCGGCGAGCGACTCGACCGCCACGCGGAAGGTGTCGAGGCCGCCGCCGAGGATCGCCTCGCGGAGGGAGGCGCGCGTCAGCTCGAGCCGGCGCGCCCGGAGGTCGGCGACCGTGGGGACGGTGGACCGGTCGATCTTCTTCCGCGTCAGCCGCTCGATGTTCGCGAGGAGCCACTGCTCGCGCGGCTCGAAGAGGGTGATCGCCGTGCCGGCGCGACCGGCGCGTCCCGTCCGCCCGATCCGGTGGACGTACCCCTCCGGCTCGTTCGGGACGTCGTAGTTGAAGACGTGCGAGATCTGCTCGACGTCGAGGCCTCTCGCGGCGACGTCGGTCGCCACGAGGAGGTCGGCCGCGCCCGAGCGGAAGCGCTTCATCACCCGGTCGCGCTGCTCCTGGGTGAAGCCGCCGTGGAGCGCCTCGGCCCGCCGGCCGCGCCCGTTCAGCTTCTCGGAGATCTCGTCGACCTCGGTCCGGGTCCTGCAGAAGACGATGGCCGACGCCGGGTCCTCGAGGTCGAGGATGCGCGAGAGGGCCGCCAGCTTGTGGGCACGCGAGACGACGTAGGCCGTCTGCTTCACGCGGCCGGCGCCGTCCGCCGTCGCGCCCGACTCCCTCGCGGGGCCGAGCCGAAGCTCGACGGGCGAGGAGAGACGCCGCCCCGCGAGGCCGGAGATCCGCGCGGGGAACGTCGCCGAGAAGAGGGCCATCGGCCGGCCGGCCGGCGTGGCGTCGAGGATCGCCTCGAGGTCCTCCGAGAAGCCCATGTCGAGCATCTCGTCGGCCTCGTCGAGGACGACGAGCTTCACGTCGGAGAGGACGAGCGTGCCCCGCTTGACGTGGTCGAGAGCCCGGCCCGGCGTCGCGACGACGACGTCGACGCCCCGCTCGAGCGCCCGGAGCTGCAGCCCCATCGACGACCCGCCGTAGACGGCCAGGACCCGAACGCCGGTTCCCCGGCCGTACCTGTGGATCGCCTCGGCCACCTGCATCGCGAGCTCGCGGGTCGGAACGAGGACGAGGCCGAAGACGGCCTTCCGCTCTCCCCCTTCGCGGACGAGGCGGTCGAGCATCGGGAGGGCGAACGCGGCGGTCTTCCCCGTTCCCGTGGCCGCCTGCGCGAGGAGGTCGCGCCCCGCGAGGAGGGGCGGGATCGACTGCGTCTGGACCGGCGTCGGCTCCTCGTACCCGAGGGACGCGAGCGCCGCGAGGAGGCGCGGGTCGAGCCCGAGGGAGGCAAAGCCGGATTCGGCGTTCTCGGTGGTGTCGGAGGAACCTTCGGGGCCGGGGGCGTCGGGCGCGTCGCTCACGTCTTCCATGCTACGCCCGGGCCCGGCCGGAACGGCTCCCTCTTCAGCGCGGCCGGGCCGCCCCGGCCTTCCAGGGGACCTTCCCGCCGCGCACCCCGATCTCGTCGATCGCGAGCTCGACGACCCGGGCGAGCTGCGCCGTCCCGGTCAGCTCCCACGACGGGTCGAGCTCGTCCTTCGGCCGGTGGTAGCGCTTCGCGCGGTACTCCTCGCGACGGGCGAGGCCCGTTCCCGGGGGAGTCCCGACGAGGTCGTCCCCGAGGTCGATCCAGACGCCCGGGACCGCCGCCCGGGCGAAAGAGTACTGGTCGGAGCGGTAGAAGAAGCCCTGTTCCGGAGCCGGCTCCGGAGAGATCCGAAGCCCCTCCCGCTTCGCGACCGTCTCGAAGACCGCGCCGAGGGCGCTGTCCGACGCGCCGATGGCGACGAGGTCGCGGGCCGGCCCCCAGACCGCGGACATCTCGAGGTTCAGGCAGGCCGACATCCGCGAGAGAGGGACGGGCGGCCGGGCGACGAACTTCGCCGACCCGAGCAGACCCGCCTCCTCGGCCGCGGGGGCGAGGAAGAGGACGTCGACGGGAAGCTCCCCCGCACGCGCACCGATCCGGCGAGCGAGGGCGAGGAGGATGGCCAGGGCCGAGCCGTTGTCGATCGCCCCGTTGTAGATGGCGTCGCCGTTCTCGGGCGTGCCGATTCCGAGGTGGTCGTGGTGGGCGCTCACGACGACGACCGGCGTGGAATCCGCCGGGCCCTTTCCCCGGACGATGCCGGCGAGGTTCGCCGAGACGACCGTCTCGTACTTCGCGACGCCGCGGGCCTCGAGGGTCAGCGGGAGCGCCTGGGGGCGGAACTCCCGCCGGTTCGCGGCCGCGCGCAGCTCCCCCAGCGTGGTCCCCGCGGCCTTCGCGACCCGGACGGCGACGGGTTCGGTGAGCCAGCCCTCGAGGTCGAGGGGTGCGTTCGCCGGGTCGTGCGCGACGGGACGGGTCCAGCCGTTCCGGACGACCTCCCACCCGTAGCCGGCAGCTTCCGGCGTGTGGACGAAGAGGACGCCCTTCGCCCCGTGCCGCACCGCGACATCGAGCTTCGTCCTCCACCTTCCGTGGCTCGTCAGAGCCTTCCCGCCGAAGAGGGCCGGGTCGTCGCCGCCGGGCTCGCCGGAGAGGAGAAGGAGGACCTTTCCCTTCACGTCGGCGCCCTTGAAGTCGTCCCAGTCCCACTCCTTCGCCTCGATGCCGTAGCCGGCGAAGACGACCTCCGACGACACCTGCCCCGCCGCCTCCGGCCTCGGGAAGCCGAGAACGAAGTCGTCGCCGAAGCGACCCGCGGACTCGTTCCCCGCCGCGCCGACGAAGCCGAGTGTCGTCCTGGGGTCGGGAGCCGCGAGCCGGATCGGGACCTCCTGCCGGAAGCTCGACCCGAAGGCCGGGGAGAGGCCGGCGGCGCGGAAACCCGCCTCGAGGTAGGCCTGTGCGAGCCGGTCGCCGCGCGTCCCGGGACCGCGCCCCTCGAGGAGGTCGTCGGAGAGGAACCGGATGTGGGCGCCGAGCTCGGCGGGGGTGACGGGCGGGACCGCTTCGGCGCCAGGCGCCGGAGCGGTCAGGAAGAGCGGGCAGAAAAGGAGGATCGCGGCGCGGCGCACGGTCGGCGAGTATAGGAGAGGCCGGGAGCGCCCCTCAGTCGTCCTCGTACATCTTCTCGATGTCGTCGCGGTAGAGCTCCGCCGCGGCCCGCCGCTTCACCTTCAGGGTCGGGGTCATCGAGCCCCCCTCCACCGTGAACTCCTTCGCGAGGAGGCGGAACTTCCGCACCTTTTCCCACGGGGCGAGGTCCTTCGTCCGCTCCTCGATCGTCCTTCGGATCATGTCCAGGACCCGTTCGTTCCGCACGAGCTCCTCGCGCCCCGCGAACGCGATGCCGGCCGAGCGCGCCCAGGTCTCGAGCGCCTCGAACGCCGGGACGACGAGAGCCGTCACGTAGCTCCGCCCCTCGCCGATCACCGCGACCTGCTCGACGAGCGGGTCTGCGCCGATCGTCGTCTCGACGAGCTGGGGGGCCACGTACTTCCCGCCCGCCGTCTTGATCAGGTCCTTGATCCGGTCGGTCAGCCGGAGGGTTCCGTCCTCGCAGATCTCGCCCGCGTCCCCCGTCCGGAACCAGCCGTCGCGGAAGACGGCCGCCGTGTCTTCGGGGCGGTTCCAGTAACCGAGCATCACCGTCTGCGCCTTCACGAGGACCTCGCCCTCCTCCGAGATGCGGACCTCGATCCCCGGGAGGGGCGTCCCGACGGTACCGACCTGGAAATGCGCCGGGTCGTGGCAGGTCACCGTCGCCGTCGTCTCCGTGAGGCCGTAGCCCTGGCAGACGAAGACCCCGACCGAGTGGAAGAACTCCTCGATCTCCTGGGAGAGCGGCGCCCCGGCACAGGGGAAGAGGCGCGGACGGCCCCCGAACAGGGCACGGATCTTCGAGAGGACGAGCCGGTCCGCCGCAGCGTGCCGCAGCGCCAGGAAGCCCGGCACGCCGAGGCCGGCCCTCCCCCGGAGGCTCACGGCGTGGCCCGTCCGCTCCGCCCAGCGAAAGAGGGCGCGCTTCACCGGCGACGAGGAGGCGACCTTCTCCCGGACCTTCGCGTAGACCTTCTCGTAGAGGCGCGGCACGGCGCACATCAGCGTCGGGCGGACCTCCGGGAGGAGCTCGGCGACGAGCTTCGGGTCCTCGCAGTAGGCGTTCACGGCCCCCCGGTAGAGGACGTAGAACGTCCAGGCCCTCTCGAAGATGTGGCTCAGCGGGAGGAAGCAGAGCGAGACGTCGTCCGGGCCGATCGGCGGGAGCCTCAGGTCGTGGTAGGTGCACGTGACGGTGAACGCCGAGTGCGGGAGCATGACCCCCTTCGGCTCGCCCGTCGTCCCCGACGTGTAGATGAGCGTCAGGAGGTCGGAGGGCTCCGCGCGGGAGAGGCGCGCCGCGACCTCCGTGTCTCGGGCCGCCGTTCGTCCCCGCGCCAGCATTTCGTCGAACGCGACGAAGCGGCCGTCCGCCGTCCCCTCCCCGCCGAAGACGACGGCGCGCTCGACCGCGGGACAGTCGCGGAGCACCGCCGCGACCTTTGCGCTGGTCTCGCCGGAGGCCGCGAAGACGAGCCGGGCGCCCGAGTCGCGGAGGATGTAGCCGACCTGCGCCTCGCTGCTCGTCGCGTGGATCGGCACCGAGACTCCCCTCACCCGGAGGATCGCGAGGTCGGCGATGGTCCACTCCGGCCGGTTCGGGGCGAGGATCGCCACCCGGTCGCCCTCGCCGATCCCGGCGTCGACGAGGGCCGAGGAGAGGGCGCGGACCTGCTCCGCGAGCCCCCGCCAGGAGATGTCCCTCCAGGCTCCGCCGACCTTGTACCGGAGCGCCGGCTCGTCTCCGCGCCCGGCCATCCGCTCCTCGAGGACGTGCGCGACGTGCCGCGCCTCGACCTCGGGCGCCGGCCCCGGGATGGAGAGGGACCCGCGGAAGGACGGCGGCGTCGCGGAAGCGGATACGGGCATCGAGCCATCGTACCTCCCGCGGGCCCGCCCGTTCGCTTCCGGGCGTTCTAGTTCCGGACCATCTCCCTGCCGAGGAGCTTCATGTCGAGCCGCGGGTGGAACTCCACGTCGCGCCTCACGCCGAAGACCTGGTAGGGACTGGCGATCGGGACGAAACGGACGTCGCCTGCGACGACGCCCATGGCCAGCTGGAGGAGGTCCCTCCGTTTCGAGAGGTCGAAGCAGGCCGAGGCCTCCTCGATCAGCGCGTCCACCCGGGCGCTCGAGTAGCGGCCGTGGTTCGATGAGCCGTAGCCCCGCGCCTCGTCGCGCGTGTGGGCATAGCCGTCGAGGAAGTCGCTCGCCTCGGCCGTCGGGGAGACGACCCCGCCGAAGTAGAACCCGACCTCCCCGCGCCGCAGCCGGCGATAGAGCTCGGGCCAGGGAAACTCGCGCGGCCTCGCCCGGATGCCCGCCTCCGTCAGCTGGGCCGCGACGAGGTCGGCCCGCCGGCCCGGCCGGTGCTCGAGCTCGACGTCGACGCCTTCCGAAAAGCCCGCTTCCGCGAGGAGCGCGCGGGCCCGGGCGACGTCGCGGGAGCGTGGCTTGAGGTCGGGCGCGCAGCCGAAGACCCCGGGCACCGCCATCTGGCCGAGCGGCTGGCCCAGGCCCCGGTGCGCCTCGGCGACGTAGCGGGACCGGTCCAGCGCGAGGTCCACCGCCTGGCGAACCCGGAGGTCCCGAAAGGGGCCGAAGCCGTCCGCGAGGTGGAGGTATTCGACGGTCGAGCCCGAGTGGACGAGGGCGCGACAGCACCCGGCCCGGCCGAGTGCCGCCACGGCCGACTCGTCCAGGTCTGCGGCGACGTCGACGTCGCCCGCAAGGAGGAGGCGCAGCCTCTCGCCCGGACCCGGCTCGACGACGAAGACGAGCACGTCGGCGCCGGCACGTCCCCGCCAGGACCGGGCCGCCCGGACCATCTCGACGCGCCCGCCGTCCGAGCGGGCGAGGCGGTACGAGCCGGTACCGATGGGGGCGGTGATCGTCTCCGGCGCGTCGCGCGGGACGATGGAGACCATCGCCAGCTTCGAGAGAAGTGCCGCGAAGGGACGGAACGTCTTCACCTCGACCGTCCGCGGGCCGAGCGCGCGGACGCTCTCGACTTCGACGAGGTAGCTCGCGAGGCCCGTCCCGGGGCGCCCCCGCGCCCGCTCGAGGCTGAAGACGACGTCCTCCGCGGTCAGGCTCCGGCCGTCGTGGAAACGGACGGAGGGGCGGATCGAGAAGACCCAGGTCCGATCGTCCGGGTTCCTCCAGCCGACGGCGAGGGCGGGGCGGACCTTCACCTCCCCGTCGAACTCCGTGAGGGCGTCGTACAGGTTCGCCAGAATCGCGGAAGTCAGGGATTCGTTCTGGAGGTGCGGGTCGTACCCGACAGGGGCGCTGTGGACCGCGATTCGGAGGGAAGGCACCGGCTTCCGGCAGGCGCCTCCGGCGAGGGCCGCGAGCGCGAGCCCGAGCGCTCCGAGCGCACGACGGCACCTCACTCGTCCAGTATGCCAGCGGGCTTCCCGGCTGCGCGCCGGGGCTGCCTACTCCCGGACGATCTCTCTGCCGAGGAGCTTCAGGTCGAGCCGTGGCGTGAACCGGATCCCGTCGCGGACCCCGTAGACGTCGTAGAGCCCCGCGATCGGGATGAACTCGAGGTCGGCCATCGCGAGCCGCATCGCCTCCTGGAGGAGGTCCCGGCGACGTATCCCTCCCGGCGTCGTGCCGGCCGCCTCGATGAGCGCGTCGACCTTCGGATTCGAGTATCGGGAGTGGTTCGTGACGCCGTAGCCCCGGGCCTCGTCCCGCGTATGGACGAACCCGTCGAGGACGTCGCTCGATTCCCCCGTCTGCGCCACGACTCCACCGAAGTAGAAGGCGACCTCGCCCCGCCGGAGGCGTCCGTGGAGGTCGGGCCAGAGCGATTCCCGGAGCCGGACGCGGATCCCGGCCTCGGCGAGCTGCGCCGCGACGACGTCGGCCCGCCGCCCCGAGCGGTGCTCGAGGACCACGTCGAAACCGTCGGGGAACCCGGCCTCGGCAAGGAGACGCCGGGCCCGCGCCAGGTCCCGCGCCGGCGGCTTCAGGTCGTCCGCGTAGCCGAAGACGCCGGCGGCGACGAGCTGGCCGACCGGCTGACCGAGCCCGTGGTGCGCCCGGGCGACGAAATCGGCCCGGTCGATCGCGAGGTCGATGGCCTCCCGCACCCGCCGGTCGCGGAAGCGAGGCTCGGTCTGCGCGAGGTGCACGTATTCGACGACGGAGCCAGGGCGCAGCTCCGCGCGGCAGCCCGGGCTGCCCCGGAGGACGTCGACGGCGTCCTCCGAGAGACCCGCCGCGAGATCCAGCTCCCCGGAGAGGAGCCTCTCGAGGCGTCGACGCGGTTCTCGCTCGACGACGAACGTCAGCGGGGCCCGTTTGCTCCCGCCGCGCCAGTCCGAGGCCGACGGGAGCAGCTCGACCACCTTCCCCTCCTCGTACCTTTCGAGCTGGTACGAGCCGGTGCCGACGGGCCGGGTGATCGTCTCCGGCGAGTCGTGCGGGACGATCTGGATCGGCGAGAGCTTCGCCAGGAGGGCCGCGAACGGGTTCCGCGTCCGGATCTCGACGGTCAGGGGATCGAGCGCCTTCAGGCTTTCGACCTCGACCAGGTAGCTCGCGAAACCGGTCGACGAGTGCGTCCGCGCCCTCTCGAGGCTGAAGATGACGTCCTCCGCCGTCAGCGGCCGGCCGTCGTGGAACCGGACGCCCGGGCGGAGGCGGAACACCCACGTCCTGTCGTCGGGGTTGCGCCACTCCGCCGCCAGCGCGGGGCGAATGCGGGACTCCTGGTCGAACTCGGTCAGGCCGTCGTAGAGGTTCGCGAGGATCGCCGACGTGAGCACTTCGTTCTGCAGGTGCGGGTCGAAGCTGAGAGGCGCGCTGTGGATGCCGACGCGAACCGGGGCCGGCGCCTTCCGGCAGGACGCGAACGCGGCCGCCAGCACGAGGGCGAGAAGGGCTCCGGGTCTCCGCACCGCGCGAGTATGCCGTGCGAGAGGCCGCTCCGGCTGGTCCGGCAGCGTAGGAACTTCTTAGGAACGCTTAGGCGATTCTTAGGTGGCGCCTCCTCGGCCGGCGCCGCATCTTCACGGCATCGGGAACGCCGCGTGCGTCCCGGCACGACAGGCGCCCCGCGCCGCACACGAGGTGAACGATGACGAAGGCCCCGACCCGTCCGAGCCCTGCCGACCTCCTCGAGAGAATGACGCTCATCCGCGCCTTCGAGGAGCGCAGCGCCGCCTCCTTCGCCGCGGGGCGCTCTCCCGGCACCTGCACCTGCGTCGGCCAGGAGGCCTCCGCCGTCGGAGTGGTCGCGGCGCTCCGGGAGGACGACCTGATCCTGACGAACCACCGGAGCGCGGGTCACCTCCTCGCGCGCGGCGCCGACCCGGGCCGCCTGATGGCCGAGATCATGGGGCGCGCCACGGGCTACTGCGGCGGGAAGAGCGGCACGCTCCACGTCTCGGCGAAGGAGCTCGGTGTCGTCCTGACCTCGACGATCGTCGGCGGCGAGCTCTCGCTCGCACCGGGCGTCGCGCTGTCGGTCCAGATGAAGGGAACCGACCAGGTCGTCGCCTGCTTCTTCGGCGACGGGGCCGCGTGCGAGGGGATCTTCCACGAGGCGCTGAACCTCGCGGCCGTCTGGAGGCTTCCCGTCCTGTTCGTCTGCGAGAACAACGAGTGGCAGGCGTTCGTCCACCGGCGCGAGACGATGCTCACGGCCGACATCGCCTCCCGCGCCACGGCCTACGGCATCGAGGGACGGACCGTCGACGGGAACGACGCCGAGGCGGTCCTCGCCGCGGCCGGCGGAGCCGTCGCGAAGGTCCGCGAGACCCGGATGCCCTTCCTCCTCGAGACGAAGACCTACCGCCTGCGCGGCCACTTCGAGCCGGACGACCAGGGCTACGTCGACAAGGCCGAGCTCGCCTCCTGGAAGACACGCGACCCGATCGCCGCGCTCCGCGCGCGCCTCCTCGAGAGCGGCGCCCTGACCGGCGACGAAGCCGCCGCCATCGACCGCCGCGTCGCCGAACGCCTCGACGCCGCCTTCGCCTTCGCCGCCGACTCGCCGTGGCCCTCGCTCGACGAGCTGACCACCCACGTCTACGCCTGAGAGGACACCGCCATGAGGACGATGACCCCCTACGACGCCCTGGGAGAGGCCCTCGCCGAGGAGATGCGCCGCGACGCGACCGTCCTGGCCTTCGGCGAGGGGATCGCCACGAAGCGCCACGACCTCGTCGCCGAGTTCGGCGCCGCCCGCGTCCGCAACACGCCCCTCGCCGAGGGGATCATCGCCGGCACCGCCGCCGGCGCGGCCGCGACGGGCCTCCGCCCCGTCGTCGACCTCCTCTTCGCCCCGTTCCTGACGTTCGCGATGGACGAGCTGGTGAACAGCGCCGGCAAGCTCCGCTTCCTGTCCGGCGGCCAGTTCTCGTTCCCGATGGTCGCGCTCGCGATGACCGGCGCCGGCTGGGGCGTCGGCGCGCAGCACAACCACAACGTCGAGGCCTGGTTCGTCCACGCGCCCGGCCTGAAGGTCGTCATGCCGTCGACGGCCGCCGACTTCAAGGGGCTCCTCAAGTCCTCCATCCGGGACGACAACCCCGTCACCTTCTTTCTCGACGTCGCGCTGCTCCACGCGCCCGGCGACGTGCCGGACGGCGAGCACCTCGTCCCGCTCGGGAAGGCCGCGATCCGGCGCGCCGGAACGGACGTGACGCTCGTCTCGTACGCCAAGACCGTCCACAACTGTCTCTCGGCCGCCGAGACGCTCGCCGCCGAGGGAATCTCGGCGGAGGTCGTCGACCTCCGGACCCTCAAGCCGTGGGACGAGGAGGCCGTTCTCGCATCGGTGAGAAAGACGGGACGCCTCGTCGTCGTCCACGAGGCGAGCCGGACGTGCGGCGTCGGCGCCGAGGTCGCCGCGACGGTCGCCGAGAAGGCGTTCGACGCCCTCCGGGCGCCCGTCGTCCGCCTCGCCGGACCGGACGCCCCCGCCGCGTCGAGCTGGGTCCTCGAGCAGGCCTTCGTCCCCCAGGCCGACACCGTCGCCCGGGCCGCGAGGAACGTCGTCGCGCGGAAGCCCGCCCTCGCTTCGGCCTGAACCCCTACGCCGTGCCCGGGCCGCCCGGCCCGGGCACGGCATCGCCCGGCCGCGGATCGCGTGGATCGCCGGCCCCCGGGCCTATGATTCCTCCGTGATCCCCGCTGACCCGCCGTGTCGGGCTCGTGCAGATGCAGCATCCGAGGGCGCCGCATGAAGCCCGGAGATCGCGTCGCGCGCTTCGAGGTCCTCGGCGAGGTCGGCGCCGGCGGGATGGGGCGCGTCTACCGCGCCCGTGACTCGCGGCTCGGGCGCGAGGTCGCCATCAAGCTCCTCGCCGAGCGGTACTCCGGGAACGAGGAGTACCTCCTGCGCTTCGAGCACGAGGCGCGCGCCGCGTCGGCCCTGAACCACCCGAACATCGTGACGGTCTACGACACGGGCGAGCACGAGGGGCATCCCTGGATCGCCATGGAGCTCGTCGACGGGAAGAGCCTCCGCGAGCTCATCGCCAAGGGCTTCCCGTCGCTCCGGCGCCTCGTCCACGTCGCGGCCCAGGTCGCCGACGGCCTGGCCGCCGCTCACGGGAAGGGGATCACCCACCGCGACCTGAAGCCGGAGAACATCGTCGTCACGGCGGCAGGCCTCGTGAAGATCCTCGACTTCGGCCTCGCCAAGCAGGCCCCCGCCCTCTCCGAGGTCGACCAGACGACCGTCGACGCCTCCCCCGCCACCGGGCCGGGGCACATCGTCGGCACGCTCAGCTACATGTCGCCGGAGCAGGCCCGCGGCTGGCCCGTCGACTACCGCTCCGACCAGTTCTCGTTCGGGACGATCCTCTACGAGATGCTGACCGGGCGCAAGCCGTTCCGCGGCGCGAGCCAGGCCGACATCCTGAGCGCGATCCTGACGCAGGAGCCGGAGGGGATCTCGCGCCTCAACCCGCGCGCCCCCGCAGCGCTGGGGTGGCTCGTGGAGCGGTGCCTTCGCAAGGACCCGGAAGACCGTTACGCCTCGACCCGGGACATCTCGCACGAGCTCGCGACGATCCGCGACCACATGACCGAGTCGGGGAGCCTCGTCTCCGACCGGACGCACGTCATCGCGATCCCGGAGCGCCGGCGGACCGTCGGCGCGATCGCCGCCGCCGCCGCGGCGGTCCTCGCGGTCGCTGCGGGCGGACTCTGGCTCCACCGCCACGTCTGGAAGGGCCACCCGATGGCCCACCT
>CAZNSS010000037.1:0-13588 GCA_964575465.1 uncultured Holophagales bacterium
CGGCCGCGTCCGGCAGGGGTGCGGCGGCATCCTGCGGCGCGCTCCCGTCGACGTCGGCGGCATCCTGCCCGGCCCGGGGGGCGGCGGTGACGAAGGCGGCATCGACGAATGCGACGATGGACCGGGCCACTTTCTCGGGCGCCGGGGCCGCACGCCCCTCCGGCGACACGAGCGACGGGCGGAGCGCCTCGGCGAGCCAGCGGACCCTCTCGTCGGGCGAGCCGTTGCCGGGGCCAGCGAGGACGTCGAGAAGCGCGAGGCGGGCGAGGGTGGGGCGTTCGGCCCCGAAATCGAAGAGGGCGTCGACGAGCGGGCCGACCGTCCCGGCGCCGGTCCCCGGCGGGGCGGGGGGGAGGTTCCCCCGGGAGACGTGCGCGAGGACGGCCCGGTAGAGCCCTTCCTTGCTCCCGAAGTGGTAGTGGAGCGTGGCGACGTTGACTCCCGCCCGGGCGGCCACCGTCCGGGTCGTGGCACCGACGTACCCGGACTCGGCGAAGGCCCCGGCAGCGGCCCGGAGAATCTGCCTCCGGGTCTCCTCGGGGTTGCCGTCGCGCGGCCTCCCTACGCCCTTCTTTTCCATCGTCCGCTTTCCGCCCTCGCCGGCCGCCCGGATTTCCCCCGCGACGGCCCCGACCGTTCCGGGGAGCTAACATCCTCGCCGAGTTCCGGAAAGGAGCCCCGCGATGAAAATCCTCCCGGGGACGAGCCTCGCGCTCCTCCTGATTCTCGCGGGTCCGGCCGCGGCCGACACCCCCGAGACGACGCAGTGGGTCCTGGCGACGGCGAAGGTGACCGGCCGGGGCGGCGAGGAGTTCGTCAGCTCCCTCCGGATCGTCAACCCCTTCTCCGAGACCGCCCGCGTCGACCTGACCTACCTCGCCCAGAGCCCGCTCGACGGGTCCTTCATCGCGGCGGGCGACAACGGCGCCGCCCCCACGGTGCGGGTGACCGTCGGGGCGGGGGAGACGCTCGCCATCGAGGACGTCCTCGGCACGGCCTTCGCGGGGAAGGCGGCCCCGTTCGGCATCCCGGCGGGAGGAATCCGGGTCGAGGCCGACCTCCCGGTCTCCGTCCTCTCCCGGACCTTCGTCGCGAACGCGCGGAGCGCCTCGGGGGTCCCCGGGACCTTCGGGTTCTCCATCCCGGCGCAGTCCGGGGCCCAGACGGTCGCCGAGGGCGAGACGGCGTGGCTGAGCTACGTCGCCTCCTCGCCCTCGGCGTCGGGCGGATTCCGCACGAACCTGATCCTCCTCAACACGGGCTCCTCGGCGGCCGTCGCGACCGTCGCGCTCCTGAGGGCCGACGGGAGCGTCGCAGGGGCGCGGGACTACACGCTCGGCCGCTCCTCGTCCGCCCAGCAGACCGACGTGGGCGCCTCGTTCGGGGTCGACTCCGCCGAGACGAACCTCCGCCTCGTCGTGACGGTGAGGAGCGGGGGGCCGCTCGCGATCGGCGCGTCGCTCATCGACAACGCGATCTCCTCGATCGCCTACGTCCCCCCGGTGAAGGTCGACGTCCCCGACGACGGCGCCTACGGGTGGGTCGTCACCCGCGGCGACCCCGCCCTCGCCTCCGCGGGGCGCCTCGACATCCAGGGTGGATCCCCGAACTTCGTCAGCGGGCTCCTCGTGGTCGGATGCCCGGCCGGATCGTTCGTCCACACCCTGCTCGCCTGGGGCGCGGGCTCCGGCGTCCCGACCCCGAATACGACCTTCCTGGCGCAGGTGGGCGGGGGGTGGAGCTTCGCCGGGGCTTCCGCCGACTCCGGGAGCTGGAGCGGGACGATCCTCCCCCGGGTGGACGGCTCCCTCTTCGGGACCCTGACCTTCACGACCCCCGTCAACGCGCGCTGCCCGGCCGTCACGACCTCCTACGAGTTCGCCGGCTCCATCGCCTTCCGCTTCGGAGACGCACCATGAAGAGACCGTCCCCCCTCGGAGCCGCCCCCCTCCTGGCCCTCGCCCTCGCCGCCGGGGCGTGCGGCCGGGGGGCCCCCGACACGCGCTTCCTGAACTTCGACCCGGAGAGCTCGGCCGGTGCGCTCACCTCCGGCTGGTCGGGCTTCGAGACGACCGAGGCCGGAGACACCTTCGTCTGGGCGCAGGCGCGCGAGGCGAAGGCGAGCGTCCTCGCCACCGGGGTCGCCGAACGCCGGGTGAGGTTCCGGGCCTGGCCGTTCCGGTACGCCGACGCGCCCCCGCAGACGGTGACCATCTCGGTGAACGGAGTGAAGCTCGAGGCGGTGACGCTCGGGGAAGGCCCCCGGGTCTACTCGACCACCTCGCCCGGAAACGCGTGGCGGCCGGGAGTCAACGTCCTGACGTTCGAGTTCGCCTACGCCGAGGCGCCGAAGGACCGGGAACCCGGCAACTCCGACGCCCGGACGCTCGCGGTCGCCTTCGACTGGCTCGAGATCCTCCCGGTGGCGGCCGAGGGGGCGCGCCGGTCGTAGCGGGGGGCGGAGCAGAAACGAAAAGGCCGGGAGCGCTCGTCTCCCGGCCCTCGAGGGGACTTCTTCTCCCGGGCGTCTCCTAGAGGATGACGCCCTTGAGCGGGATCTTGATCTCCTTCTTCGTCGGGTCGGTCGTGGAGACCGTGACGAAGCCGTCGAAGACACCCTTCTTGACCTTGTCGTCGACCGAGATGATGACCTGCGCCCGGGTCTTGTCGGCCATGACGATCTCGGTCTTCACGCCCGAGATGTTCGTCTCGGCCTTCGTCACCTGGAAGGCCTCGTTCTTCACGTTGTTGTTCACGATCGTCACGGTACGCTTCACCGGGTCGGCCTTCGGCTCGAAGTTCCCGAAGTTGACCGAGAGCGGCGTGACCGAGAGGGTCGGCTTGATGTATCCGGAGACCGCAAGGCTCAGCTCGGGCTGCTTGGCGGCGCCCGTCTGGACCTTCACGTAGCCGCCGAGGAGCCCCTCGGGCGCGTCCGGCATCGTCGTGATCGTCACCTTCCACTGGTTGGCGCCCTTGCCGGCGATCTTCTCGGCCTCGGCCGCCGGGGCGAGCGCCCCCTTGAGGTAGCTGTTCGGCGTCTCGACCTTCGTCGGCTTGAAGTCGGCCTCGTCGGAGACGAGGATCATCTCGGACGACGCCGTCTCGCCGGTGAGGGCCTGGAGGCGGAAGAACCCGACCGGGAGAGTCTCGACGAACGGCTTGACGGTCGCCATGACGAAGACGGTGACCTGCGGCTTTTCGGGATCGTCGGTCAGGATGAGCGCCGACTTGGAGATCGGCCCCTGGAAGGTCTTCGTGTCGACGTTGAGGACGACCTTGCCTTCGCCGCCCGGCTTGATCGTCTTGTCGTACTCGGGGGCGGTGCAGCCGCAGGAAGGCTTGACGTCGGTGACGTGGAGGTCCGCCTTCCCCTCGTTCTTCAGGACGAAGGTGGCGTGAATGACCTCTCCCTTGGGGACCGTCCCGATCTCCTTCTTCTCCTCGACGAGAACGAGCCTGGGGGCGGCCGCCGTGGCCGCGGGAGCCGCCGGCTTCGGAGCCTGGGCGAGGGCGGCGACGGGAGCGAACACCAGAAGCGCCGCCGCGAGCGCGGCGCCCGTCCGGCCGAACCGGGCGTTGGAAGAGGAAGACGTCATCGAAGGGACCTCCTGTCGCGACGGCCAGCCGCCGCCGCTCGAACCTCGAATTATAGCTGCCGCGAACCGGGCCATCCCGGCGCGGTTGACGCTGCGAAGACCGGGAAAGCAAACTGCGCGCCCATGTCGCGCACCTTCTACCTGATCGCCATCGGCGGGACCGCCATGACCCCCCTGGCCGCCCTCCTCGTCGAGAAGGGGATGCGGGTCCTCGGCTCGGACCTCCCGCTCTATCCGCCGATGTCCGACCGCCTCGCGGCCCTCGGCATCGACGTCCTCCCCGGCTTCGACGCCGCGAACCTCCCGGCGCGAGTCGACCGGGTCGTCGTCGGGAACCTCGCCGGGAAGGACAACCCGGAGCTCGTGGCAGCGCTCTCCCGCTCGCTGCCGGTCGCCTCGATGCCGGAGACCCTCCGGACGGAGTTCCTCGCCGGGCGGCACCCGGTCGTCGTCGCGGGGACGCACGGCAAGACGACGACGACGGCCCTGACGGCCTGGCTTCTCGCCGCTGCGGGAGAGGCGCCCGGGTACCTCGTCGGGGGCGAGCCGCGGAACTTCCCGTCGCCCTCGGCGATCGGGTCGGGCCCCGCGTTCGTCCTGGAGGGGGACGAGTACTCGACGTCGTGGGAGGACAAGGGGCCGAAGTTCCTCCACTACGCTCCGGAGACCTTCCTGCTGACTTCCGTCGAGTTCGACCACGCAGACCTCTACGCCGACCTCGACGCCGTGAAGGCGGCCTTCCGCGCGGGGGTCGCCCTGGTCCCGGACCGGGGGCGGATCGTCGCCTTCGGGGACGACCCGAACGTTCGGGACGTCCTCTCGGCTGCCCGGGCGCGCGTCGTCCTCTACGGCTTCGACGGGGAAGACCTCGACCTCCGCGCCGAGGGGATCGAGGAGGGCCCCGACGGGACCCGCTTCGTCGTCCGCCCGAAAGGGCGGGCCCCCTTCCCGGTCCTCTCCCCGCTCGCGGGGCGCCACAACGTCGCGAACGCCCTCGCGGCCCTCGCGGCCGGCGAAGGCCTCGGCCTCTCGGTCGAGCGGCTCGCGGCCGGCCTCCCGAGCTTCCTCGGCGTCAAGCGTCGCCTCGAGGTGCGGGCGACCGCGGCAGGGGTCACCGTCGTAGACGACTTCGCCCACCACCCGACCGCCGTCGCCACGACTCTCGCGGGCGCGAAGCGGCGCTGGCCGGGGCGGCGGGTCTGGGGGGTCTTCGAGCCGCGCTCCCTGACGGCCGGACGGGCCGACTTCCTCGAGCCCTACTTCGCGGCGCTCCGCGAGGCCGACGCCGTCGCGATCGCCGCGCCGTACCACGCGGCGCGCCTCTCCCGCCCCGGCGCCCCCGGGGCCCTCGACGTCGCGGCACTCGTCTCCCGCCTCTCCGCCGAGGGCCGGGAGGGCTTTTCGGCGGCCGACCCTGACGCCCTCGCCGCCGGCCTCCTCTCGCGGCTCGCGGCGGGAGACGTCGTCGTCGTCATGTCCTCGGGGGCGTTCGGCGGACTCTGCGGGAAGCTCGTCCAGGGGCTCGTGGCCCGGGAGGATCCGTCGACCTGACCGGGGGCACGCGCGCGGTTCCCCCGGGAACCGTCCGGCCTACCCTTCCCCGGAGACGCGGACCGAGAGGCGCGGGAGCCCCTCGATCTCGAGCTCGAGGAGCTGGCCGGGGGCGAGCGGCCCGACGCCCTCCGGCGTCCCGGTGAGGAGGAGGTCGCCCGGCTCGAGCGTCATCGCCCGGGAGACCCAGGAGACGAGCGTCGGGAGATCGAAGATCATCCGGGACGTCCGGGCGTCCTGCTTCACGGCGCCGTCGAGGATCGTCCGCAGGGAAAGGTCCGAGGCGTCGAGGCCGCTCTCCACGACGGGGCCGCACGGGCAGAACGTGTCGAACCCCTTCGCCCGCCACCACTGGCCGTCCCTCTTCTGGAGGTCCCGCGCGGAGATGTCGAACGCCGGGGTGACGCCGAAGACGACGTCGTCGAAGTCCTCGCGGGAGGCGCGACGCGCCCGCCGCCCGATGACGAGGGCGAGCTCGCCTTCGAAGTCGACGCGCTCCGACTCGGGCGGAAGGAGGACCGTCCCGCCGTGCGGCAGGAGGGAGGTCGAGGGCTTCAGGAAGACGAGCGGCTCGGAGGGGACTTCGTTGCCGAGCTCCTTCGCGTGCGCGAGGTAGTTCCGGCCGATGCAGAGGATCTTCCCTCCCGGCGGCACGGGCGGCAGGAGGTGGAGCCCCTCGTACGGCCGGGGCGTGCCCGCCTCCTCGCCGCCCGCCCACGGGGCGTCGTCGAGCGGCGTGACCACGCCGGCCTCGAGCCGACCGAAGCGCGGGAGCCCGCCGTCGTCGAAACGGAGGAACCTCATACGGCTTCCTCCTTCAGGAGCCCCTCGAAGACGAACCGCGCGTCGCCGGTCAGCGTCACGTCGTGCGCGAGGCTCCCCTCGAGCCGGAAGTCGACGACGAGCGCGCTCCCCGAGCGCGTCGCGACGGAGACGGGCGGCTGCTGGCCCCGCTCGGCCCCCGCGACGACCGCCGCGGCGACGACGCCCGAGCCGCACGAGAGCGTCTCGGCCTCGACGCCCCGCTCGAAGGTCCTGACGGAGAGGCGGGAGCCGCCCCGCACCGAGACGAAGTTGACGTTCGCTCCCTCGGGAAGCGCGGGGTGGCGGCGGAGTGGCGGACCGAGCGTCGCCACGTCGAGCGTCTCCACCTCGACCTCCGGCGCGCAGAAGACGACGAGGTGGGGGACGCCGACCGCCAGGCTCGCCGCGCGGGGCTCGACCTGGTGCCCTTCCGGATCGAAGGTCGGGACCGCTCCGCCGACGGCGATCGGCTCCGGGAGACGGAGCGTCACGTTGCCGTCCGGGCGGACCGTCGCCCGGATCGGCCCCCAGCCGGTCCACGCGACGAGCTCCGCGTCGGCCATGTCGCGCAGGACCGCGAAGCGCGCCGCGCAGCGGGTCCCGTTCGCGCAGAAGCGGGCCGGCCCGCCGTCGGCGTTGAAGTAGTCGACGCGGACCTCGCGCCTCGGACCGGCCCCGTCCTTCTCCGAGACGAAGAGGACCCCGTCGGCGCCGACCCCGGTCCCGCGACGGCAGAGCCGGCGGATCGTCTCGGCCTCCCGCCCGCCGACGGTGGCGGTCCCGGCGAAGACGAGGAAGTCGTTGCCGGCTCCCGCCATCTTCCAGAACGACCTCGCGAGGCCTCCGATCGTCGTCGTCGTCATCTCTCCCCCCTCGGGCTCTCGTTGCCGGCGGCGTCGACGGCGGTGACGCCGTACTTCCGCCCTCGGGGCGCCCCCGCATCGTAGAACGACGGGTCCGTCAGGCCTTCGGCGAGGCGCCGCCACTCTCCCCCCCCGTCCCGCGCGTAGACGCGGTAGCCGGCGAGGTCGCGCGAAAGGACGGGGTTCCAGACGAGCCGGTTCCCGGTCTCTTCCGAGAGAGCGAGGAGACCCTCGGGCGACCCGGGCGGGAAGACGTCGCGCGTGTCGGCGACGACCTCGTCGGCCGCCGGCCCGAGGACGGGCGGCCGGTCGACGGTCGGCGCGCCGCGTACGGTGTAGACGAACCGCTTCCCGGCCGGGACCCCTTCGTCGACGAAGGGGGGACGCACGACGATCCCGACGGGCTCGTCGTACGCCGCCTCGCCCGGGTCGCGCCGGTAGACGGCGTACCCGGCGACGGTCGCGGGGACGGTCCCGTCGAGCATCTCCGCGGGGGGGAGCCAGTCGAGGCAGACGCGCCCCTCTTCCACCGTCGCGGCGAGGCCGCGCGGCACGGACGGGGGGACCCGCGGGACGATCGAGACGAGGGGCGAGAGGGGCGAGACGCGCTTCCTGTCGCGCGTCGCCGTGACGCCGTAGCGGAGGGAGACCCGGCCGAGCCGCTTCTCGAGGAAGAGCGGCACCATCGAGTCCCTCACGACGATCTCGCTCCCGACGGTCACGTCGTCGAGCTCCGCGCGCGGCATCTCGCGGATCGCCTCGGCCCGCTGCCGGAAGAGCTTCTCCTGCCGCTCCCGCTCCACCGCCTCCTTCGGCGGCTCGGGCGCCCGCGCGCCGGCCGGCGCGGGGACGACCTCGCGATAGACCGAGACCTTCGTCAGGTTCGTCAGCGGCGCCCCCTGCACCGTCTTCGCCGGGAACGGGAAGCGGAGGACGACGTCGCCCCCCTCCTGCGTCACCTTCACGGGCTCGGGGCGCGCGGGGACGACGAGGAGCGGCGCCTCGGGGGCGATCTTCCGCCCGCACCCCGCGGCGAGGAGGGCGGCGAGGAGGAGCGGTGCGGTGCGCCGGAATCTCAAAGGACGAAGCGTGAGAGGTCGCGGCTCGTGACGAGGTCGCCGAGCGCGCGCGCCACGGCGGGACGGTCGATGACGATCCGTGCCCCGGCGGCGTCCGGGCCGGCGAAGCTGATCTCGGAGAGGACCCGCTCGAGGATCGTGTGGAGGCGGCGGGCCCCGATGTTCTCGAGGTTCTTGTTCGTGTCGGCGGCGGCCTTCGCGATCTCGGCGAGGCCGTCCTCGGCGAAGACGAGCTCGATCGCCTCGGCGGAGAGGAGCGCCTGCGCCTGCCTCGGGAGCGAGTGCTC
Source organism: uncultured Holophagales bacterium (assembly GCA_964575465.1). Taxonomy (GTDB): domain Bacteria; phylum Acidobacteriota; class Thermoanaerobaculia; order UBA5066; family UBA5066; genus UBA5066. Next base: position 8,184 of record CAZNSS010000037.1, read on the forward strand.
CGGCTCGGTCAGGATCCTCACGAAATCGTTCTCCGTCAGCGCGTCGAGCTCGACGCGGATCGGGAAGCGCCCCTGCAGCTCCGGGATCAGGTCCGAGGGGCGGGCGACGTGGAACGCCCCCGCCGCCACGAAGAGGACGTGGTCCGTCCTCACGTTCCCGTGCTTCGTCTTGACCGTCGTCCCCTCCACGAGCGGGAGGAGGTCGCGCTGGACTCCCTCGCGCGAGACGTCGGGGCCGCCCCCCTTCCCCTCGCGCCCGGCGATCTTGTCGATCTCGTCGAGGAAGACGATCCCCGTCTCCTCGGCGCGCCGGATCGCCTCCTGCGGGACGGTCGCCTCGTCGGAGAGGAGGTCGGCCTCGCGGTCGACGAGGATCGTGCGCGCCTCGGAGAGAGGGAGGCGCGCCTTCTTCTTCTTCGGCCCGCCGAAGAGGTTCGGGAGCATCCCGGGGAGGTCGATCCCCATCTCCTCGACCCCCTGCGGCGTCATGACGGAGATCTGAGGGGTCCTCTCGTCGACGACCTCGAGCTCCACCTCGCGCGCCTCGTGTTTCCCGTCGCGCAGCTCGCGGCGGAGCCGCTCCTTCCCGTCGGGGCCGGGGACGAAGCCGGAGGGGTCGACCTGCGTCGCGAGGAGGTCGACGAGCTTCTCCTCGGCGGCCGCGCGCGCCTTCTCGACGACCCGCTCGCGCCGCTCGTCCCTCACGAGGCGGATCGCCGCCTCGACGAGGTCGCGCGCGATCGACTCGACGTCGCGCCCGACGTACCCCACCTCGGTGAACTTCGACGCCTCGACCTTCACGAACGGCGCGTCGACGAGGCGCGCGATCCGGCGGGCGATCTCGGTCTTCCCGACGCCTGTCGGGCCGACCATCAGGATGTTCTTCGGCGTGATCTCGCGGGCCACGTCGGACGGGAGCTGCTGCCGCCGCCAGCGGTCGCGCAGCGCGACGGCGACGGCACGCTTGGCCTTCCCCTGGCCGACGACGTGCCGGTCGAGCTCGGCGACGATCCTCCGGGGGGAGAGGTCGCGCAGCCGCGCGTCGCGCGGCGAGGCGGGGAGGCTCACGGGAGGGTCTCCACGGAGATCGCGTCGTTCGTGTAGATGTCGATCTCGGCGGCGATCTTCAGCGCGGCCCGGACGATCTCGGCCGCGGGCATCGGCGTGTGCCGGAGGAGCGCTCGCGCGGCCGCCGTGGCGTAGGGCCCGCCCGAGCCGACGGCCAGGACTCCCTCGTCGGGGGCGATGACGTCGCCCGTCCCGGAGAGGAGGAGCGTCTTCTCCCGGTCGGCGACGACGAGGAGCGCCTCGAGCGTCCGGAGCATCTTCTCCGTCCGCCAGTCGGTCGCGAGCTCGATGGCGGCCCTCTCGAGCTGGCCCCCGTACTCCTCGAGCTTCCGCTCGAAACGGGTGAAGAGCGTGACGGCGTCGGCGGTGGAGCCGGCGAATCCCGCGAGGACCGATCCGCCGGCGAGCCGGCGGATCTTCGAGGCCCCCTGCTTGAGGATCGTCGTCCCGAGCGTCACCTGCCCGTCGCTCCCGAGGGCGACGGTGCCGTCCCTCCGGACGGCGAGGACGGTCGTGTGGCGGAAGGCGGTCGTTTCGCTCACGGCGGGGAGTCTACCCGCGGCGTCATTTCTCCTCCGCCTTCGGGTGGGCCTTCCGGTAGACCTCCATCAGTCGCTCGACGTCGAGGTGCGTGTACTTCTGCGTCGTCGCGAGCGACGCGTGCCCGAGAAGCTCCTGGATCGTCCGGAGGTCGGCGCCCGCCGCGAGGAGGTGCGTCGCGAAGGAGTGCCGGAGGGCGTGCGGCGAGGCGTGGCGCGGGACGTCGGCCGCAGCGAGGGCCGAGACGAGGACCCGCCGGACGCTCCGGTCGGTCAGCCTCCCGCCGCGGGCGTTGAGGAAGAGCGGCTCCCCGCGCACCCGCCGCCCCGCGAGGAGGGCGAGGCGCGCCGGCAGCCACCCCGCGAGCGCCTGCGCCGCCTTCCCGCCGAACGGGACGATCCGCTCCTTGCGCCCCTTGCCGATGGTCCGCACCTGCCGTCCCGGGAGGTCGACGTCGGCGAGCGAGAGGCCGACGAGCTCGGAAACGCGGAGGCCCGTCGCGTAGAGGAGCTCGAGGAGCGCCCGGTCGCGCAGGCCGAGCTCCGTGTCCCTGCCCGGCGCCTCGACGACGGCCTCCGCCTCCGCGACGGAGAGCGAGACCGGGAGGGGCTTCTCCGTCCGCGGCGTCGCGACGCCGCGCGCCGGGTTCCCCTCCGCGAGCCCTTCGCGCTCGAGGAAGGTGAAGAAGGCGCGGAGGGCCGAGAGGCGCCGGACGATCGACGTTCGCGCGAGGCCGTCCGCGCGGAGCCCGGCGAGCCACGAGCGGACGGCGAGCGTGTCGACGTCCCCCGTCGCGACCTCCGAGGCGTCGGTTCCGGTGAACGCGGAGAAGAACGCGAGGAAGCGGCCGACGTCGTCGAGGTAGGCCTTCCGCGTGTGGGGCGAGACCGCCCGCTCGTCGGCGAGGTGCCGGTCGAACTCCTCGAGCGCCGAGGAGAGCCTCACGCCCCCTCCGCGTCCGTCAGGAGCCCTTCTTCGCGAGCGCCCGGACCTCCGCGACGAGCGCCTTGACCTGCCCGTCGGAGAGCTTCTTCCCGAAGGCGGGCATCCGGTCGTGGCCCCGCTTGATCGAGGATTCCAGGCGGCCGTCGGAGACCGACTCCTGCCACTTCGCGTCCGAGAGGTTCCGGGCGCGCTTCTTCAGCCCCTCCTCGGTCTGGCTGCGCCCGTCGTCGCCGTGACAGACGGAGCAGTTCGCCCCCCAGAGGGCGGAGCGCTTCGCCGGCTCCTGCGCGGCGAGCGGCAGGGCGAGGAGGGCGAGGACCGGGAGGAGGAGGGTGCGTCTCATGTCGTTTCTCCTTGCGTCGTCAGGGTGGGGAGCGGCCCCGCTCCGGAAAAGGGGCCGAGCGCCGCGTCGCGCCAGGCGGCGACCGACGCGAGCGCGCGGCGGACGATCTCCTCCCGCCGCTTCGCCCGGTCGCGGATCGGCGGGACCTCGGAGTCGTCGATGAGGCCGAACGTCACGTTCATCGGGGCGTAGTGCTCCGGGTCGCTTTCCGAGACGTGGCGGGAGAGGGCGCCGAGCGCCGTGGTGAAGGGGAGGGCGAGGGGCTCGCGCCCCTCGAGGAGCTGCGCGAGCGCCGCCCCGGCCATCAGCCCCGTCGCCGCCGACTCGAGGTATCCCTCGACGCCGGTGACCTGCCCGGCGAAGAGGAAGCGGCCGTCCTTCTTCCAGCGGAGGAAGCGGTCGAGGTGCGCCGGTCCGTTCAGGAAGGTGTTCCGGTGGAGCATGCCGTAGCGGACGAACTCCGCGTTCGCGAGGCCCGGGAGCCCGCGGAAGACCCGCCGCTGCTCGCCCACCCTGAGCTTCGTCTGGAACCCCACGAGGTTGAAGTGGCTCCGCGCGAGGTTGTCCTGGCGGAGCTGGACCGCGGCGTACGGCTCGCGTCCCGTCCGCGGGTCGCGGAGGCCGAACGGCTTCATCGGCCCGTGGCGGAGCGTCTCGAGCCCCCGCTCGGCCATCGCCTCGATCGGCAGGCATCCCTCGAAGTGGACCGCCTTCTCGAAGTCGTGGTACGGCACCTTCTCCCCCGCGAGGAGCTCCGCGACGAACGCCTCGTACTCCTCGCGCGAGAGCGGGACGTTCAGGTAGTCGTCCCCGCCCCCCTTCCCCCAGCGGCTCGCCGCGTAGAGGACCGACATGTCGAGCGAGGCGGCCTCGACGATCGGCGCGACGGAGTCGTAGAAGTAGAGCTGGCTCCCCCCGAGCGCCGCGAGGAGCGCCCCGGAGAGGGATGGCGAGGTGAGGGGACCGGTCGCCACGACGACGAAGCCGTCGCCCGGGTCGGGGAGGGAGGGAGCCTCCTCGCGGACGAGGTCGACGAGCGGCTCGGCCGTGATCCGCGCCGTCACGGCGGCGGCGAAGAGCTCGCGGTCGACGGCGAGGGCGTCCCCGGCGGGCACCGCGGTCCGCCGCGCCTCCTCCATGACGAGCGAGCCGACGAGCTCCATCTCGCGCTTCAGGAGGCCGACGGCGTTTCCCGGGTTGTCCGACCGGAACGAGTTCGAGCAGACCATCTCGGCGAGCCGGTCGGTCTCGTGGGCGTCGGTCGTCCGGACGGGCCGCATCTCGACGAGGCGCACGGCGTGCCCCCGGCGCGCGAGGAGGCTCGCGCACTCGACGCCGGCGAAGCCTCCCCCGATCACCGTCACGCGGCGAGTGGCCATGAGGGCCCGATTGTAGGCAACGGGACCGCCCGGGCCCCCGTGACGCCCGGCACGGGATCGCCGCGCCCGCCGCGGCAGGGCGGGACGCCCCTCCCGGGACCGCGGGGTCCCGCCCGCACCGCTAGACTCGTCCGGTGACGTTCGAGCGGGACCTCTACGACGAGGCGTACTGGCGGGGCCTCCATCCCCACCACTGGTTCAAGAACCCGCCGCGAAAGTACGCCGAACGCGACCGGGACGTGCTCCGCGTCGTCGGCCCCCGCCCGACGGACCTCGTCCTCGAGCTCGGCTCGGCGCGCGGAGACGTGACGTTCCTCCTCGCCCGGCACGCCCGGGAGGTCGTCGGCGTCGACGCGGCCCCGGAGGCGCTCGCGATGGCCGAGGCCGCCCGCGCGGAGCTCGAGATCCCGAACGTCCGCTGGCTCCAGGCGGACGTGGCCGACCTTTCCCCCGTGGCCGACGCGAGCGTCGACGCCGTGGCGGCGATCGACCTCGTCGAGCACGTCGACGACCCGACCCTCGCCGCGATGCTCCGGGAGTGCCGGCGGGTCCTGAAGCCGGGCGGGCGCCTCGGGATCTACACGCCCGACCGGGCCCACTACGTCGAGCGGATGAAGGCGCACGACTTCGTCCTGAAGCAGTTCCCGCAGCACATCGCCGTCCGGCGCGCCGCGGAGCTCCGCCGGTTCCTCGGCGAGGCCGGCTTCGCGGTGGACCTCGAGGCCTGGAGCGTCTCGCCCTTCCCGCTCGTCCGCTGGGTCGAGCGGGCGCTCGCGCCCCTCCCGCTCGTCGGCCCGACCTTCCGCTACCGGATCCTCCTCCGGGCGCTCGCGCCCTGAGCGGCGGGACGCCCGGTCCCCGCGGCGCGCGGCCCGCATCCCGACGTACGATCGGCGCGATGCCCGCGCGCCCCGACTTCGCCCCGAACGCCGAGGTCTACGACGAGGCGTACTACGCCGCGATGTACCGGCCCCACTGGTTCCTCCGGAACGCGCGGAAGTACCGCGAGCGGGACGAGGCGCTCGTGCGCGCCGTCCGGCCGCACCCGTCGATGCGCCTCCTCGAGGTCGGGTCGGCGCGGGGCGACACGGCGCTCTTCTTCGCGCCGCTCGTCGCCCGCGTCACCGGCA
>CAZNSS010000038.1:0-13495 GCA_964575465.1 uncultured Holophagales bacterium
CGGGCTGCAAGGCGTGCATCGCCGCCTGCCCGTACGACGCGCGCTTCGTCCACCCCGAGGGGTACGTCGACAAGTGCACGTTCTGCCTCCACCGGGTCCGGAAGGGACTCCAGCCCGCCTGCGTCGGCGTCTGCCCCACCGGCACCCTCACCTTCGGCGATTCGAACGACCCGGAGTCGGCCGTTTCGAGACTGCTCCGAGAGCGGCGCTCGAAGGTGAACCACCCCGAGTCGGGCGCCGGCCCGAACGTCCACTTCCTGGTCTGAGGCCGATGAGATGAACGAGCTTCTCGAAGCCACCACCACCCGGACGAACCCCGGCATCGACCCCTCGCTCCACATCTGGGGCTGGGAGATCGTCGTCTACCTCTTCCTCGGCGGCCTCGTCGCGGGCATCTTCGTCCTCGCCGCCGCGCTCGAGCTGAAGTCGGGCGAGAAGCCGCGCGGCGCGGCGCTGCGGCTGATGCCCTTCGCCGCCCTCGCGCTGATCTCCCTCGGCATGGGCGCGCTCTGGCTCGACCTCGCCCACAGGCTCTGGGCCTGGCGCTTCTACCTCTTCTTCCACGCCACCTCGCCGATGTCGTGGGGCGCCTGGATCCTCGTCCTCATCTACCCGGTCGGCCTCCTCCTGGGCCTCGGGTCGCTGAACGACGAGCAGCGGTCGTGGCTCCGTGGAAAGACCCCCGGCGCCCTGGAGGGACTCCTGACGACCCTCTTCGGCTGGGCGGACGGCGGCCGCCGCGGAATCCTCGTCACCAGCGTCGCGATGGGCGTCGCCCTCGGCATCTACACGGGCCTCCTCCTCGGGACGATGCCGTCGCGCATCCTCTGGAACAGCGCCGTCCTCGGGCCGCTCTTCCTCGCGTCCGGCATCTCGACCGGCGCCGCGCTCCTCCTCCTCCTCCCTCTCGAGGAGGGCGAGCGGAAGACGCTCGTGAGCTGGGATGCCGTCGCCATCGTCGCCGAGCTCGTCCTGATCGCCCTCATGCTCCTCGGCTTCGCGACCTCGGGCGAAGTGGGTCAGTGGGCGGCCTCGCAGTTCCTCGGCGGGCCGTACACCGCGGTCTTCTTCTCCTGCGTCGTCGTCCTCGGCCTTCTCGTGCCGCTCGTGATGGAGTTCGTCGAGGCGAAGCGGCACCTGCCTTTCGCAACCATCCTTCCGGTCCTGATCCTCACCGGGGGCCTCGCCCTCCGCTGGATCCTCCTGACGGCGGGCCAGCACTCCGCCTTCCGCTTCCTCCCCTGACGAGGTGAACGAGATGCAGCCTCCCGTCGAACGCCCCTTCTGGAACCCCTACGTGGCCGGTTTCGTCCTCGGCCTCGTCCTCCTCACGTCCTTTCTCGTCATGGGCTTCGGCCTCGGCTCTTCCAGCGCGGCCACGCGCCTCGCGGTCGGCACGGCCCACCTCATCGCTCCGAAGGCGACGGAGGCCAATGCCTACTTCTCGCAGTACGTCGGCCCCGGAAAGAAGATCCTCGAGGACTGGCTCGTCTTCGAAGTCCTCGGCATCTTCCTCGGCGGTCTCGTCGGCGCCTACTCGGCCGGCCGGCTGAAGAGCGAGGTCCTCCGCGGCGAGGGCGTCTCGAAGGGACACCGGATCGCGATGGCCGTCGTCGGCGGCATCCTCATGGGCTTCGCCGCGCGGCTCGCCCGGGGCTGCACGTCGGGCCAGGCGCTGACGGGCGGAGCGATCCTCTCTCTCGGCTCCTGGATCTTCATGATGTGCGTCTTCGCGGGCGGCTACCTCGTCGCGCCCTTCGTCAGGAGGGACTGGCGATGAACCTCCTGCCGCTCTACCCCCACGACGTCTTCGGCTTCCCCACCGGCCTCCTCCTCGGGACGCTCATCGGCTTCGCGTTCGGGTTCGTCCTCGAGCGCGCCGGCTTCGGGAACGCGAAGAACCTCGCCGCCCAGTTCTACCTGACCGACACGCGCGTCCTGAAGGTGATGTTCAGCGCGATCGCGACGGCCTGCGCGGGGATCGGATTGCTGTCGGGCTTCGGTCTCCTCGACCTCTCCCTCCTGACCGTTCCCGAGACGTTCATCGGCCCGCACGTCGTCGGCGGCCTGCTTCTCGGAATCGGCTTCATCGTCTCGGGATACTGCCCTGGCACCGGTATCGTCGCGATGGCCTCCGGCAAGTGGGACGGCCTCTGGTCGATCGTCGGCGTCATGATCGGCTCGCTTCTCTTCGGCTTCGTCTACGGGCCGCTCGAGGGCTTCTACAGGAGCGGCGCGATGGGCTCGGTGACGATCGCCCAGGCGCTCGGCCTCCCGTTCCCGGTTCTCGCGGCCGGCGTCGTCCTGATGGCCGTCGGCTGTTTCCTCGGCGCCGAGAAGCTCGAGACGATCTTCGCGCCGAAGGCGAGCAGACCGGTACCGGTCTCGCAGCCTGCCGTTCGCAACCGCGCCTTCGCCCTGATGGGCGCCCTCGCCGTCGTCGGCCTCGTCTCCGTCGCGCTTCCGGCGCGTCCGCCCGTCGTCGCCCGGGAGCCCCTCGCGAAGATCGGGGCCGTCGAGCTCGCGCAGAAGATCGTCGCCGCGCCGCAGGAGCTCTGGCTCCTCGACCTTCGCGACTCGAAGGCGGCGCCCGCGGCCGAGCGGATCCCGGGAACGATGACGCTCCCCGAGGGGACGACCGCCGCGCAGCTCGCCGCCACGCTTCCCGCTACGCGGACTCTCGTCGCCTACGCACAGGGCGACGTGGCCGCCCTTCCCGAGGGTCTCCGCGCCTTCCCCGGCGAGGTCCTCGTCCTTTCCGGCGGCTTCGAGGCCTGGAAGGGCGCCGTTCTCGCCACGCCCCAGCCCCCGGCCGAGCCCACTCCCGTCCTCATCGCGGAATTCCGCATGAAGAGCGCCCTGAACGGCTACTTCACCGGAGCCGCGGCGGCCCCGCCGCCGAAGCTCGTCGTGAAGGCCGTCTCCACCTCTGCCGCTCCGAAGAAGGGGGGCGGCTGCTGACCTCCTGATCCCGGCCGCGAGGCCAGGGACCATCACCAGACCGAACGGACCGATTTCCGGCACGGCCCCCCAGAGGCGTGCTGATTGGAGAGAAAGAAGATGCGCAGAACAACCCTGGCGACCGTGGCCCTCGCCCTGCTCGCCCTGGCCGCCCCCGCCCTGGCGACCGACGGCTACTTCTCCCTCGGCTACGGCACCCCGTACAAGGGGATGGCGGGCGCCGGCCAGGCGCTCCACCTGAGCACCCTGGCCAGCGCCACGAACCCCGCGACGATCGCGTTCGTGAAGGGCTACGACATCGGCGTCGGCGTCTTCGCCCCGAACCGCGAGTACAGCGTCTCCGGCAACCCCTCCGGCTACCCCGGCACCTTCGGCCTCGCCCCCGGGACGTACGAGAGCCATTCGACCGGCTTCGTGATGCCGAGCATGGCCGGCGCCTGGCACCTCTCCGAGCAGTTCCACGTCGGCGTCGCCATCTACGGCAACGGCGGCATGAACACGAACTATCCCAACAAGGTCTTCGGGCAGTCGCCGACCGGCATCAACCTGATGCAGGCGTTCGTCGCGCCGTCTTTCACGTGGGAGTTCGCGAAGCACCAGGCGATCGGCGTCTCTCCCATCTTCGGCTGGCAGAGCTTCGAGGCGAAGGGCCTCGGCGCGTTCGCCATGTTCTCGTCGGCGCCGACGAAGCTGACGAACAACGGCAAGGACACCTCCACGGGCTTCGGCGCGCGGATCGGCTACCACGGCAAGTTCGGCGAGTACTTCGGCGTCGGCGCCTCGTACCAGACGAAGATCTCCATGGGCGAGTTCAAGGACTACGCCGGCCTCTTCGCCGGGCAGGGCGACTTCGACATCCCCGAGAACTGGACCGTCGGCATCTCGGTCTTCCCGTCGAACTGCGTGTCGATCGCCGTCGACGTCCAGCAGATCTACTACAGCAACGTCGCCTCCGTCGGGAACCCGCTGCTCCCGAACCTCATGCAGGCGCCCCTCGGCGCGGACAACGGCGCCGGCTTCGGCTGGAAGGACGTCACGGTCTACAAGGTCGGCGCGCAGTGGGAGGTGAACCCCACGTGGACCCTCCGCGCCGGCTACGCCCACAACAACCAGCCGATCCCCGAGAGCGAGGTCCTCTTCAACATCCTCGCGCCGGGCGTCATCCAGGACCACGCCACGGTCGGCCTCTCGGCGCTCCTGTCCCCGAAGACGAAGGTCCACTTCTCGCTCGTGCGCGCCTTCTCGAACTCCGTCGAAGGGGCCAACCCGCTCGAGGCCCCCGGCCAGCAGAAGATCAAGCTCACCATGGACCAGTGGGAGGGTGAGATCGGCTTCTCGTTCGGGTTCTGACGCCGCGGGAGCCCACCGGAGCTCCGGTCTCACGCCGGCACCCACACCCCCGGGACTCCTCGAGAGGGCGGCCCAGCCGGGCCGCCCTCTTCTTCGTTCCGGACGTCAGTCCGTGCGCTGCGCCAGCCGCATGTCCTCGACCCGGATCCTGAAGTCGCGACCGGGCACCCAGTCGATTCGCCGGGAGACGGCGATGGCCTCCGTCTGGAGAAGGAGCGGCAGGACGGGCCTCTGCCCGGCCACGCGGGCGAGAGCCCGCTGGAGCGCATCCACCCTGACGGCCGGTTCCGTGGCCCCGTTGCTCTCGGCGAGGAGCCCGTCGAGGACCGGATCGCTGAAGCCTCCGCTGTTCGCGACTCCGAGGCCGGGTCCCCTCGTCGCGACGAGGGCCTCGATCGCCTCCGCCGCCTCTCCCGAGCCGCAGGCCCAGCCGACGAGGTGGAACGCCGACCGTCCCGAGTCGATCAGGTCGAAGAAGGCGGACTTGTCGAGGGCGTTCACGGTGACCCGGACGTCGACGAGGGCGAGCTGCCGCGCGACCTCGCCGAGGATCCTCAGGTCGTTGACGTACCGGTCGTGGGTCCCGTCGAGGCGGACCTCGAGACCGTCCGGGAAGCCGGCCTCCACGAGGAGGGCGCGGGAGCGTGCACGGTCGACCTTCGGGAGGCGGAGTGCCGGGTTGAAGCCGACGACGGAAGGGGGAACGATCTGAGAGGCCGTGACGGTCTTCCCGTCGTACGCCCTCGCCACGATCTCCTGGCGGTCCAGCGCGAGGTCGATGGCCTCGCGAACGCGGGGATCGGAGAACGGCGGCTCGGTGACCCGGAGAGTCAGGAAGAGCACACGAAGGCTCGGAGCGGCGAAGACCCGGATCGCCGGCTCGGTCCGCAGGGCGTCCACGCGCTCGAGGGGAAGCTCGTCCACGACGTCCACCCGGCCCGAGAGGAGCCGTGCGATCCGGTCCTCGGCGTCAGGGACGATCTCGAATCGGACCCTTCCGATCGCAGGCCGCGGACCCCAGTAGCGCTCGTTCCGCACGAGGGTGAACCCCCTGGTCCGCTCCCACGAGGCGAGGCGATAGGGACCGGCGCCGACGAGGGGCACGGGGCTCCGGGCCAGCGACCCGGCGGGCAGAACGTGGCCCCAGGGCAGCTTGTAGAGCAGAAGGGGATAGGGCACCCGCGTCCTGACGGTGACGTGGAGCGGTCCGTCGGCCTCGACCGACTCGATGTTCCGGAGATAGCCGGCCGTCGGCCAGCCCTTCCGGACGTTCGCGAGGAGCGAAGCCGCCACGTCGGCCGCCGTGAGCGGGGTCCCGTCCGAGAAGCGGAGCCCGGGGCGAAGGTGAAAAACGTACGCTCTCTCGTTCGGCGTCTCCCACCGCTCCGCGAGGCCGGGCACGAGGCGCCCGTCCGCGTCGAAACGGACGAGCCCCTCGAGGATCTCCGCGTTCACGCGATTCGTGAACGACTCGTCCTTCGCGGGCGGGTTCGGGAAGAAGCCCGTGACGTCCGCGCGGACGGCGACCGTGAGGCTCGCCTCCTCCGGCGATGGCCGGCACGCGCAGCAGAGCGCGACGACGAGGAACCCGAGGGTTCGAATCACTCCCGCCCATTTTCGCCGGAAATCGAACGAGGAAGGTCCGGCGTGGAGCGCGTCTTCGGCCCCCGCGAGGCGAACGAAGACGGGTGCGTCGCGATCACCGGCCTTCCGGCCCCGGCGCCCCGTTAGAATCCCGTCCGACTCACCGATCGAAATGAGCCGAGGAGGTCCCCCATGGGTGGTGTCTACAAGAAGGTCGAGCTCGTCGGAACGTCCCCCGTCAGCTTCGCCGAGGCCGTGAAGGTCGCCGTCGAGGAGGCCGCGAAGACGATCCGGCACATGGACTGGTTCGAGGTCGTCGAGGAGCGCGGCCGGATCCACGACGGCAAGGTCGCCGAGTTCCAGGTCACGATCAACGTCGGCTTCAAGCTCGAGCGCTGAGGCGGCGGGGCGGGCCCTCCGGCCCGCCCCTTCTCAGCCTCTCGTTCGTGGAACCCGGCCAGCGTCCCGCCGGCCTTCCCGTCACGGGTGGAACTTCGTTCCCTTGCGTGCCATCTCGACGAGGAGCGGCGCCGGGGTGAAGCGCTTCCCGTGCGACTCGGCGAGCTCGGCCATTCGGTCCACGATGACGTCCGCCCCGGCGGCGTCGACGTGGCGGAACGGGCCGCCACGGAAAGGCGGGAAGCCGAGGCCGAGGATCGCTCCGGCGTCGCCGTCGCGGGCCGACCCGATGATCCCCTCGGCGAGGCACCAGACGGCCTCGTTCACCATCAGGAGGGCGAGGCGGTCGACGAGGTCCTCCGCCGCCATCGTCTCCCGGGCGGAACCGCCGAAGAAGGCGTAGACCTCCGGGTTGACCTCCTTCGCCGCGCCGGGCGCGCGGTCCTTCGGGTAGAGGTAGAAGCCTTTCGCGTTCTTCCGGCCCCTGTAGCCGGCGTCGAAGAGCTTCGTGAACGTCTCCGACGGCGCCGCGCCCCGGGAGGCGAAGGCCTTCCCGAGGTCCCTGGAGACGTGGGCGGCGACGTCGATGCCGACCTCGTCGAGGAGGGCCACCGGCCCCACCGGGAAGCCGAAGTCGAGGAGCGCCGCGTCGAGGGCCGGGATGGCCGCGCCCTCGTCCAGGAGGACGACCGCCTCGTTGATGAACGGCCCGAGAATCCGAGTCGTGTAGAACCCCGGCCCGTCCTTCACGACGATGACCGTCTTCCCCTGCGCCACGCCGAACGCGCGTGCGGTGGCGGCGGCCCACGGCGCCGTCTTCTCCGCGACGACGACCTCGAGGAGCGGCATCTTCGGGACGGGCGAGAAGTAGTGCATGCCGACGACCCGCTCGGGGACCTTCGCCGACGCTGCGATCTCGCGGATCGGGAGGGCCGACGTGTTGCTCGCGAAGACCGCCTCGGGGCCGATGATCTCCTCGGTCTCGGCGAGGACCTTCCGCTTGAGCGCGAGGTCCTCGAAGACGGCCTCGACGACGAGGTCGCACCCGGCGAGGTCCTCGGGGCGCGTCGTCGGCCGGAGGCCGTACCATTGCCGGTCCCGCTCGAGGCGCGTCAGCGCGCCGGAACGAACGCGCCGGTCGAGTCCCTTGCGGAGGCCCTTCGCGGCACGCGAGAGCCCCTCCTCCGAGACGTCCTTCAGGACGACGGGACCGAGGCCGAGCGAGACGGCCGCGATCCCCTCCCCCATGAGCCCCGCGCCGAGTACGCCGAGCCTCTTCACGGCCCTCGGCTCGTCCCCCTCGGGGGTCTTCTTGAGCGCGGTCATCGCGTCGAAGAGGCGGATGAGGTTCTTCGACCCCTCGCTCCCGACGAGCTTTCCGAAGCGGACCGCCTCCTCCTTCATTCCGGCCGCCGGACCGTCGGCGAGCCCTCTCTCGACGCACTCGAGGATCTCGAGGGGCGCGGCGTAGAGTCCGCGGGTCTTCCGCATCACCGCCTCGCGCGCCTTTCCGAGCGCGTACGAGCGGAGGGGTGGGAAGGAAAGCGGCTTCTCGATGAGAGGCTGCTTGTCGCGGTTCGGCTTCAGCGTCCCGTTCGCGAGTCCGAGGGCCGCCTTCGCCGCGGTCTCGACGAGCCCGCCGGGCGACGTGAGGGCGTCGACGAGGCCCTGGCGGTACGCCTGCGCGGCGCGGACCCTCTTGCCCGTGAGGAGCATCGGGAGCGCCCGCTGGAGACCGAGGAGACGCGGCAGGCGCTGCGTCCCGCCGGCGGCCGGGAGGACGCCGAGCATCACCTCCGGCAGCGCGAGCACCGTCTTCGGGTGGTCGCTCGCGATCCGGTAGTGGCAGGCGAGCGCGACCTCGAGGCCGCCGCCGAGCGCCGCGCCGTGGAGGGCCGCGACGAACGGCTTGCGGCTCTTCTCCACGCGGTCGAGCCACTCGTGGGCACCGCGCGAGACCGCCTCCGCCTCGGAAGCGGTCATCCCGACGACCTGGTCGAGGTCCGCGCCGGCGATGAACGAGTCGGGCTTGGCGCTCGCGAGGACGCAGGCGACGATCGAATCGTCCTCCTGGATCTCCTCCATGAGCGGGCCCGCCTCGCGGAGCAGGTCCCCCGAGAGGACGTTGACCGGCTTCTTCGGCGTGTCGAAGAGGAGGACGGCGACCCCGTCGCCGCGCTTCTTCAGCGTGAGGGTTCTCATCGCGCCAGCACCATCGCGTGCCCGAGGGCGCCGGCCGCGCACGTCGTCACGACGCCGAACCCGGCCCCCTCGCGCTCCATCCTCTCGACGCACGTCGTCACGAGTCGCGCGCCGGTGGCTCCGAACGGGTGCCCGAGGGCGAGCGAGCCGCCCCAGGCGTTCACCTTCTTCGGGTCGATCTTCCCGAGGGCTTCCTTCCGGCCGAGGCGCTCCCGGCAGTACGCCTTGTCGGCGAGGAGCTTCAGGAACGCGAGGACCGGCGCCGCGAACGCCTCGTGGACCTCCCAGACGCCCACCTCGCCGGGGGGGACCTCGGCCGCGTCGAGAGCCTCGGGGACCGAGGCGACCGGCCCGAGGAGGAGCTCCTCGAGCGGGTCCATCGCGACGAGGGACATCGAGACGACGCGGGCGAGAGGCGTCACGCCCAGCTCCCCGGCCTTCTCGGCGCTCATCAGGAGGCACGCCGCCGCGCCGTCGGTGAGGAAGGAGCTGTTTCCCGCGGTCACCGTGCCGAAGTTGCGATCGAACGCGGGCGCGAGCGAAGCGAGCTTCTCGAGCTTCGAGTCGCCCCGCACGCCGTTGTCGGCCGCGATCGGCGCGAACGACGGCGGGACGCGGACCGGGACGACCTGCCCGCGGTAGAGCCCCTGCTCCGTCGCGGTCGCCGCCTTCTGGTGCGACCTGAGCGCGAACCGGTCCTGCTCCTCGCGCGTCAGGCCGACCCTCTTGGCGAGCCGCTCGGCGCACTGCCCCATCGTGAGCCCCGTGGAGAACTCCGCGATGGCCGGCGTGTCGGGCTTCAGGTCCCCGAGCGAGAGCCCCTGCAGGAGCTTCACGTAGTCGAGGACCCCCTTCGCCTTCTGCGACTGGATGAGCCTCTTGCGGACCTCGCGCCCGAAGCGGATCGGCACGTCGGAGAGGGTCTCGGCCCCCCCCGCGATCACGACGTCGGCCGCGCCGCAGGAGATCGCCTCGACGGCGCCCGCGATCGCGACGTTCGACGACGCGCACGCCGCCGTCACCGTGAAGGCCGGGCACGACGGCGGGAGGCCGCACGAGAGGGCCGCCTCCCGCGCGAGGTTCGAGGTGCGCGGCTCGGCGATCACGGTGCCGAAGACGACCCGGTCGACGGCGGAGGGATCGACGCGGTACCGCTGGAGGAGGCCCGACATGGCCGTCGCCCCCAGCTCGTACGCCATCAGGTCGGCGTACCCGGTCCCCGAGCGGAGGAAGGGCGTGCGGCACCCGCCGACGACCACGACCGTCCGCCCCTGCAGCTTTCTGGCGCTCATTCGTCCTCCCTGGCTACCGGAATGCTACTCCCGGTTGCTGCGGTGCGGCAGGAGCGCGGGGGCCTCAGTCAGGGGGGTAGCAGGCCACGCCCGCGACGTAGCTCCCGTCTCCCGTCCGCGCTCCCGGGATCGCGCCGTCGTTGAGGACTCCGTAGGCGCCGAACGCGCCGCCCGCCGAGGTGCGCCGGGCGACGACCCATCCGTCGGTCACCGACGCCCCCGCGAGGACCTGGTCGACCTGGACCCAGCCGAGGGGCGGAAGGTCGACGGGGTCCGAGGTGAGAGCGAGAGTCCCGGTCGCCCCGTCGCGGACCTCGTACCGGACGGAGACGGGAATCGCGGCGGAGGGGTTGAAGAGGGCGAGGTTCGAGCGGGTCGTCGCGGTCTGCTGGAGCCCGTCGACGAAGGCCTCGACGACCGCGCCCGACGTGGCCGGGACGGCCACGTAGAAGAGACCGAAGCTCCCCTTCCCCTCGCACTCCCCCGTCCCCGCGGCCGCCGTCTTCGCGCCGGCGAGGCCGGGGACCGCTCCTCCCGCGAGGGACGCGAAGGAGACCGAGAGGGTTCCCGCGAACGACGCCGCGCCGCGCGGAGGGAGCGGGAGGCCGAGCGACCGGAGCGCGTCGAGGACGTGAGGGACGATCCGCTGCTGCCCCGGCCCGAGCTCGAACGTCGCCTTGCCGACCGGCCCCTTCGGGCTCGCGAGCGACTCGACGTAGGCGAGCGACGCCCGCGCCGCCGACGGGGACGGGTTGTAGAGGACGAGCTCGCTCTCGAAGGCGCTCGTCTCGACGACGACCGGCAGGACGAGCGCCCCGTCGCCGGACCCGGCCGGCACCGCCGCGACGTAGGAGCCGTCGTTCGAGAAGTTGTCGTTGAAGACGGCGTAGGCGCCGAACGGCGCCGAGCCCGCGACGCGCGTGACGAGCGCCGTCGCGTCGTCGAAGCCCGCGGCCCGCAGGAGGTCGGCGTCGTTCACCTGCCGCCACTCGCCCGGCGCGAGGGCCGGCAGCGACGACGACGGGACTTCCCACGTTCGGACGCCATCCCCCGCCGTGAGGACGACCCGAAGCGTGACGGGCTCCGTCCCGGCGTTCACCACCGCGAGGTTCGTCCTCTCGGAGGCGCTGCTCCGGAGGCCGATGAGCTGGAGCGCCGCCGCCGAGGTGTCGGCCGCGGTCCAGGCGGGGTACGAGAGGCCGCCGGCCCCGTTGCACGAGGCGGCGGTCGTCCGGACGCGGGCCGAGGCCATCTCCGCGAACGAGAGACCGGTGAAGACGAGGCGGAGGGAGCCCGCCTGACCGGAGCCGGACGGGATCGAGAGCCCCTTCGCCGACCGAAGCCACGAGATCGCGTCGGGGATGACCCGCTGCTCGCCGGGCGCGAGGGAGTCGACGACGGTGCCGCTCCCCGCAGCCCCCGGGAACATCCCCGTCGCCGCCGTGAAGGTCGCCTCGAGGCGCGCTGCCGTGGTTCCACGGTTCGTGAGCGTCAGCTCGGAGACGAAGTGCGCGCCGCCGAGACCCGTCACGTCGAGGACGACCGGGACGAGGAGCTCGGCCCTCGCCGGGCCCGGCGGCGCGGCGCGGAGGGCGGCGAGCGCCGCCGGGGCGTCGAGGCGGTTCCGGGTGACGCCGTTGCGCGCGTCGGTGACCGGGGTCCCCGTCCCGCGCATCGCCGCCTTGACCTCGACCGGCCCGCGGAGAGGCTCGGCGCCGAAAAGGAGCGCCGCGACTCCCGAGCCGTACGGCGCGGCACCCGAGGTCCCCCCGAAGCAGGATTCGTAGCCGCCTCCCCTCCGCGGCGCCTGCGCGCAGTGAGAGGGCGCGAGGACGTCGAGCCGGTCCCCCGAGTCGGAGTAGCAGGGGATCCGGTCGGCGGCGGGCGTGGCGTCGCCGCAGCCCGAGGGAAGGCACTGCCCCCGGCCGAAGTACTTCGCGCCGACGGCCGCGTCGTAGACGGCGCCGACGGCGATGGCGTTGCTGACGCACGCCGGGAGGACGATCCCGGTCGTGCACCCCCCGTTGCCGCTCGCGGCGACGACGAGGACGCCCGCCTGCGAGAGGAGGTCGAAGGCGGCCTTGTAGTCGGGGGCGAGGGCGTCGCAGTCCCCCGGATCGGGAGGCTTCACGTCGTCGAAGTAGCCGCCGAGGGACATGTTGACGACGCGGATCGCGTACGGGTTCCCCGCGGCGAGGCTCGCGAGGACGGCGTCGAGCCCCTCGAGGACCTGCGCGTCGGTCCCCTCGCCGCGACTGTCGAGGACGCGCACCGCGGCGACCTTCGCGCCCCGCGCGACACCCGAGGTGAGCCCCGCGATGATGCCGGCCACGGGCGTTCCGTGGCCGTAGCCGTCCATGGCGTCGCCGTCGTGGTCGACGGCGTCGTAGAGGTTGATCGTCTTCGTCCCGAGGGGAAGCTCGGGGTGCGTGTAGTCGATGCCGGTGTCGATGACCGCGACCGTCACGCCCGTCCCGTCGACCCCCGCCGCCCGGAGCTCCGGGACCCTCATCAGGGCGTCTCCCTCCGCGTCGAGGGCGCGGACCCTCCCGTTCGGCCGGACGCGCTCGACGCGGGGGTCCCCCGCGAGAGCCGGGATCGCAGCCCGCGGGACCCTGAGGAGGACAACCGGGATCTCGGAGTAGCGCCAGGCGAGCCGGACGCCGAACGCGCCGTACTCCTCCTCGAGGTCTTCCCCGAGCCGCGCGAGGAAAGCCCGCCGCTCCGCGAGCCGCGGCGATCGGACGCCGAGACCCCGGACCCCTCCGGGGTGCCTCAGCGTGACGAGGACCTCGATCTCCCCGTCCGGCGCCGCTGCGGACGACAGGAGCCTCGGATCGGCCTTTTCGAGGGGTCCGCGCGCGTCGGGGACCGTACGGAGCCACTCCGCCGGGAAGGGGGGGGCGGCCGACGCCGGGAAGGCGAGGGCGAGCGCGAGAAGCGAGGCGGCAGCGTGAATCCTCATCGGTCCCCGGATGGTAAGTGACGCCCCCCCTCTTCTCCTCACTCTCCGGCGCCCGAAAGGGGCGGTCGCCAGGGGCGCCGGGAGCTCAGCGCCGCCGGAGGACGACGGCCGTCATCTCTCCCGCCCGGAACCGCTCCTCGACGGCGTAGTCGCGCGCGAGCCGTGCCGCGACCTCCACGGCGTAGTCGCGCCCGAAGGCGACCGGGCCGTACTCCGGGGTCGGCCGCGAAACGAGAACGACGAGAGCGGGCCTCGCGCGGTCGAGGTCGGCGGCGAGGTCGCGGTCGACGCGGGAGTCCACGTGACCCGGCAGGACCTGCTCGAAGCCCAGCGGGCTTCGGACGCCGAGGAGGAAGGAGAGCGCTCCCGCCTCGGGGAGGACGACGAGGTCGCGGTCCTTCACGCCGGCCTTCGAGAGGTGCGCCGCGAGGGCCGAGAAGAGCTCTCCCTCCTCGCCGGGCGGAAGCCACCGCCCCGCCGGACCCGAGACCTCGGTCCGGGGCGCCCGGTAGAAGAGGACGAGCCGCGGGAGGAAGAGGAGCGGCGCGAGGAGGAGCGGGACGACCGCGAGGAGCCCCGCGCGCGGCCGGAGCTCTTCGCGCGCGGCGCGGGGTAACCGGACGCCGAGGAGCCAGGCGACGGCGGGGAGCGACGAGACCGCTGCGAGCGGCGCGTAGGCGAAGGCCGGGACGCTCTAGCGCGGCACGCAGGCGCGGCTGTGGCGGCACCTGTGGAATCTGCC
>CAZNSS010000039.1:0-13474 GCA_964575465.1 uncultured Holophagales bacterium
AGATCGGCCCGGCGACGCTCGTGAATTACTACGCGCTCCACACGCAGTGGCTTCCTGTGCTTCTCTTCGCCGGTGCGGGATTCCACTTCTGGCGCGTGCGCAAGGCGGGCGGGGTCGTCGTGCCTCCGGACGCCGTCCGCGACGAGAAGGGGAAGCCGGCGCAGGTCTTCTTCCTGCCGCACCTCCTGTGGCGCGAGGCGGCGGTGGCACTCGTTCTCCTTGCCGCGGTGTCGCTCTTCTCGGCCGTCGTCAGGGCGCCGCTCGGCCCTGCGGCGAACCCGGGCCTCTCCCTGAACCCGGCAAAGGCGCCCTGGTACTTCCTCGGCTTCCAGGAGCTCCTCGTGCACCTCCACCCGCTCTTCGCCGTCGTCGTCGTGCCGCTGCTCGGCTCCGTCGCGCTCGTTACCCTCCCGTGGCTCGGCTTCCCGAAGGACGATCCCCGGGGGGCGTGGTTCCTCTCGGAGACCGGCCGACGGACGGCGCGACTCGCGGCAGTCGTGGCGCTCCTGGCGACGCCGCTTCTCGTCCTCGCCGACGCGGCGCTGCTCGGCGCCTCCGGGGGCGCGACGGGGGGCACGGCGCTGGTGACCCGCGGGATTCTCCCCACGGTCGCGCTTCTCGTGGCGTGCGTCGTGGGCTTTCGGTTCGCGCGGTCCCGCTTCGGCGCCACGCGCCTCGAGGCGGCGCAGGCGCTCTTCGTTCTTCTCGCAGTCGGGTTCGCGGTCCTGACCGTTGTGGGAATCTGGTTCCGCGGACCGGGAATGAGGCTGGTGTGGCCGTGGAACGCATGAAGCCGCCCGAGGAGGGAACGGTGCCGCCGCAGCGGCGCTCGTTCCTCAGGCTCGCGTGGCTCGGGCTCGGCGTCGCCGCGCTCGGCGAGGCCGCCTGGATCGTCGCCTCGTTCCTGAAGCCGCGCCCGAAGACGGTGACGAACGCCGGAAGCCTCGTCACCGCGGGTCCGATGGAGAATTTCGCTCCCGGTTCGGTCACGGCCTTTCCCGCCGGGAAGTTCTACCTCGTGAGGCTTGCCGACGGCGGCTTCCTCGCCCTCCACCGTCAGTGCACGCACCTCGGATGCAGTGTCCCGTGGGACGAGGCGGCCGGCCGGTTCGCGTGCCCGTGCCACGCCTCGCTCTTCGACCTGCGCGGCGACGTGCTGGCCCCGCCCGCGCCGCGCCCGCTCGACCTCTTCGCCATCCGGATCGAGAACGGCATCGTAAAGGTCGACGTCTCGGCGGCGATCCGGCGGTCCGCGTTCGACGCATCCCAGGTGACGAGGGGCTGAGCGCAGATGGAGCCGAGGGGCTGATGCGATCCGACTCCCTCGCGCGGTGGAGATTCACGGCGCTCGTCGCCGCCGGCCTCGTCGTCACGTCGTGCCCGCTCCACCTCGCCCGTGAGGCCCTGCGCAGGCCCGCCCCCAGGAGCCCCGTCGCGGCGGAGGCGACCTTCGTCGGGCGCAAGGCGTGCGCCCGCTGCCACGAGAAGGCGACGAAGGCGTGGACCGGCTCGCACCACGACCAGGCGATGACCGAGGCGACGGAGGCGACGGTGAGGGGCGACTTCTCCGGCGTCGTCTTCGAGGGAGACGGGATGAGGGCCCGGTTCTTCCGCGAGGGCGGGAAGTTCTTCATCGAGACGGAGGGTCCGGACGAGAAACCGGGTGCGCCCGCAGGCGCAGTTACGCCGAGAGTGTTCGAGGTCGCCTATACCTTCGGCTGGAATCCGCTCCAGCAGTACCTGGTCCGCTTTCCCGGCGGGCGGATGCAGGCCTTCTCGGTGGCGTGGGACGTCCCGGGGAAGAGGTGGTTCTTCCTCTACCCGGGAAAGAGGATCCCGCCGTCCGACTGGCTGCACTGGACGCGCAACGCCCAGAACTGGAACGGCATGTGCGCCGAGTGCCACTCGACGAACCTCGTGAAGGGGTTCGACGCGAAGACGAACACGTACAAGACCACTTGGTCCGAGGTGGACGTGAGCTGCGAGGCGTGCCACGGTCCCGGCTCGCGGCACGTGGCGTGGGCCGACGTCCCGCCGATGGGACGGGCGCGCATCGAGAACTTCGGCCTCGTCATGAAGACCTCGGGCATCACGAATCGCGAGCTCGTCGAGCTGTGCGCCCCGTGCCACTCGCGCCGGACGGAATTGGGCGACTACGACCATCGCCGGTCGGAGCTCCTCGACAACCACCTCCCCGTCCTCCTGACCGAGGGGACGTACTACCCCGACGGTCAGATTCTCGACGAGGACTTCGAGTACGGATCGTTCGTCCAGAGCAAGATGTTCCGCATGGGCGTCCGCTGCATCGACTGCCACGACGCGCACACGCTGAAGCTCAGGAAGGAAGGCAACGGCGTCTGCCTCCAGTGCCACCCCGGAACGACCTACGACGACGCGCGCCATCACTTCCACAAGAAGGAATGGAAGGGCAAGCCGAGCGACGGGGCGTTGTGCGTTTCGTGCCACATGCCGAAGTCGCCGTTCATGGTCGTCCACCTGCGGGCCGACCACAGCATCCGCGTTCCGCGGCCCGACCTGACGAAGGACCTCGGCGTGCCGAACGCGTGCAGCCAGTCGGGCTGCCACGCCGACAAGCCGCTTGCGTGGTCTGGGAGCGCCTATGACAAGTGGTACGGCACGGCGCGCAAGCCGCACTACGGGACCGTCCTCGCGGCGGGGCGAAAGACGGACCCGTCGGCGAAGGACGCGGCTTCCGTCAGGTCGGAGCTCCTCCGCCTCGTGGGCGACCCGCTCACGCCGACGCTCGTGAGAGCGACGGCCCTCTCGCTCCTCGGCCGCCACGAGGGGGCGGACGTCACCGCCGCCTTCCGTCGCGCGCTCCTCGACGACGAGCCGCTGATCAGACGGACGGCCGTCGCCGAGGCGCCGATCGCCGACCCGGCGGAGCGCGTGGCCCGGCTCGCTCCGCTTCTCGCGGACCCCTTCCGGGCCGTCCGCCTCGAGGCCGCCGCGTCGCTCGCCGGGACGCCGCCGGCGCTCCTGAAGCCCTACCAGCAGGAGGCGCTCGCCACTGCTCTGGCGGACTACGTCAAGGCGATGGAGTACTCCCTCGACTTCTCGTACGCGGGGCACAACCTCGGGCTTCTCTACGAGAGACAGAACGACCCTGCACGGGCCGAGGAGTCGTACCGCAGGGCGATCGCCGTGGACGATCTCTGGCCCCCGCCGAAGGCGAACCTGGCGCTCCTCCTCGCCCGGCAGGGAAAGAACGACGAGGCGGAGAAGCTCCTTCGTGAAGCCCTCGCCGCAAGCCCGGACGAGGCCCAGATCGCGTATTCGCTCGGCCTCCTCCTGGCCGAAGCGGGGAAGATGGAGGAGGCTGCGACATTCCTCGCTCGAGCTGCGGCGGGGATGCCGACGAATGCCCGTGCCACCTACAACGCCGGGCTCGCTCTCTCTCGCACCGGGCGCGACGCCGAGGCGGAGAAGATGTTGCGTCGTGCGGTCGAGCTGGAGCCTGCGAGCTACGACTTCGTCTTCGCCCTCGCCGACTTCCTGGTGCGGCGGGGAAGGCTCGGGGAGGTCGGCCCCCTCGCGGATCGGATGGCCGCGATCGATCCTTCGCGGCCGGAGGCGGGCCAGATCAAGGGACTGCTGGGCCGACGCTGAGGGAGAGACCGGTGCCGGCATTCGCCGCTCGGACGGCGAGGGGGCGGAATGGAAGCGCCCGCCTCGCCTTTCGGCGGGGCGGGCGAGGGAACCTGGTTCCCGGGTTCCTACACGACGAGGGGCGTCTTGCTCAGGGAGCGACGCCCGGGGCCGGGGCCTTGTACGTGACCTTCGTCCAGTCGATCTTCCCGTCCTTGCCCTTGGCGGCCTTCACCGACTTGCCGAAGTCGTTGAGGTCGGAGGCCTCCTTCTTCGGCATGGCGGCGACGTGGCAGGTCTTGCACTTCGCCTCGGACTGCTTGGCCTTGAATTCCTTGTAGATCTCCTGGGTCGCCAGAGCGCTGCCAGCCAGTGCGAGGCTCGCGATGGTCGCGACGATACCGGCCGAAATCCTCTTCATGGGCCTTCCTCTCTTCCGCCTCCCGGGAACCTCGACGCGGATGTGAGAAAGCCTAGCACCGAACCCGGCTGGCGGAGCGGACGGCCGGGGCGAACCCGCCGGCGAGCCGAGAAGCGAAACGCCCGGCCCGCCGGGAGGCGGGACGGGCGCGGCGACCGGAACGGGAGATCAGAACTTGATGATCAGGCCGAGGCTGGTGTCGAACTGGTTGAGGTAGTTCGTGTAGTAGGCCTCGTAGCAGCCCCAGTAGGGGTCGCACCAGTAGTAGCCGCTGTCGGTGGAGTTGATGTAGACGGGCATCCAGCGGAGGCCGAGGCGGACGCCGACGCTGTCCGAGATCGCGAACTTCGCGCCGCCGCCGAGGCTCATCGAGAAGCGGCTCAGCGTGTCGAAGTTCCCCGTGGGGTTGAGGATCGACGCGCCGAGGAGGAAGTCGAAGTAGCCGCGGACCCTGTCCCCGCGGCGGCCAGACTGCCAGAGGCCGCCCACCTGGATCGTGTCGACGCTGAGGTCCGCGAACTCCGACTGGACCCCGGCCGGGGGAGTGCCGATGAAGTCCGCCTTCAGCGTGCTCGACTGGTGGCTCCAGAGGAGCTCGACGTTCAGGTTCGGGTGGACGGCGTATTCGGCCGTGAACCCGTAGCTGACCGCGCCCGGCACCTTGACGCCGTCGACCTTGGCGCTGCCGTCCGTCGACACCGTGGAGTCGAAGCGGTAGCCAAAGGTCGGGGTGATCTCGATCTTCTTCTCCTGGGCCACGGCGACGGGCGCCGCGACGAGGGCGAGGAGGGCGAGGGTCCTGGAAATCGTCTTCATCCGTGTCTCCTGTATCGACCGGGTTCGTGCTACTGGACGAGCGGGATCTCGGCCGCGAGCTGGAAGCTGACGATGACGTCGAGCTTGTTGTCGACCTGGAAGAAGCGCGCGACGACCTTGCCGGGGAGCTTCGCCTTGAACTTCGCGGCCCACTCGGCCTTCGTCGCGGCTTCCGCCTTCTGGATCGCGAGCATCTCGTCGAGCAGCTTGCCGGCCTGGTCGTCGGTCATCGTGCCCGCCGTCTTCGCGTATTCGGTGAGGAGCGCCACGATGCGGTCCGCCGCGGGCTTCCGGGCGGCGCGGTACTGAGCGTAGAGCTCCCAGAACGGCCCGGCCTGCGCGTCGGTGAGGTCCATCGCGGCCCCGACGATCGCGTTGCGGTCCTTCTGGATGTCGGCCCTCACCTGGGCGATCTGGGCGGCGGCGGCGTCGGTCGACTTCTCGGCCGACTGGGCCATCTTCGGGTCGGCCTTCGGTGCCGGAGCGGCCGGAGTGGCCGCCATGGAGGTTCCGGAAAGCGCGAGGGCGAGGGCGAGGGCCGAGGTGGTCGTCTTCATCGTGGTTCTCCTTCTTTTTCCATCGGGTAGGTCTGAGGGATCGATAACCTGCCGCCGGCAAGCGAGCCCGATTGCACTCCGGTTCGGCGGAGCGTGCGGGCGCAAATGCCGCGACGACTTCATCCTATCTCGGAGCGGTCCGCCCCGGTGAGGCTGGGAGGACAGGTCGTGCCTCCTGCCGAAATTCGATACACAACCCCGGGACACCGGTGTCCCGGGAATGGGTGGACAATCCGGCGTTCGGCCCGGACGACCCGGGAGATGCGCCCGGCGAGGCGCATGGGATCCGGGGCCGCGAGGCCATCCGAGGGAGATGAGATGAAGCACCTTCGATTCGCCGTCCTTCTGGCCCTGGTCGTCGCCGCATCCGTCGCGCGTGGGGCGGACTTCCCGGAAGGAGCGCAGAACAGGTTCCAGTTCGAGCTGGGGGGCGCGTGGGACTCGTTCGACACCGAGGCGAGCCTCGGCGCCACCCGGGGCGGCGTCGCCAACGCCGGAGCGACGATCGATTTCGAGAAGCTCCTCGACATCCCGGTCATGGAGAAGCACGTTCGCCTCAGGGGGCAGTGGCGCTTCTCGAAAGTGAGCTACGTCGAGGTCGCCTACGAGTCGATCGCGCGAGAAGGGCGCCGGGTGATCGACAAGGAGATCGTCTGGGGCGACGCGACCTACACGGCCGGCGGAGAGCTGGACGGGAAGTTCGACAGCCAGGAGATCTACGCGGGGTACCGGTTCGACATGTTCCGGGCCGACAACGTGAAGGTCGGCGGCACGATCGGCTTCTCGAGCTGGTCGATCGACACGTCGCTGACGGGCAGCGGGTACGTCACGAAGCCCGACGGGTCGACCCAGGCGGGCGCCTTGATCGAGAAGGGCTTCGACATCAGCGCGCCCGTGCCGGTCATCGGGATCGCGGTCGACGGCGCGATCTCGAAGGACGTCCTGTTCAACTTCTACGTCCGCGCTCTCTTCCTGCGCCTCGACGAAGTGGCCGGCGGCACGCTCTCGGGCGGGGTCAACGCGAAGTGGTACATCACGAAGCACTTCGGCCTCGGGGGGGGCGTCGACCTCAGCACCATCAAGATCAAGGACTACGAGAAGGACGACAAGCTCTTCTCCGCGAACTACTCGTTCGCGGGGCCCCGGATCTTCGTCGTCGCGTCGTTCTGACCTTCCAGGGGGGCGCCGTCAGCCGGCGGCGCCCCGGGAGATCTCCCGAAGCGTAGAAACCGTCGCCCCGAGGCGCGCGACGAGCGCCGCGACGGCGCCGCGTGCCCGCCCGGCGTCGCCGCAGGTGAAGAGGTCGACGGCCGCCTCCCCCCGCTCGGGCCAGGTGTGGATCGTCAGGTGCGACTCGGAGATGACGACGACGCCCGAGATCCCCTGCGGCTCGAGCCGGTGGACGTGGGTCCCCAGGACCCGCGCCCCCATCGCGGCGACGGTCTCGACGAGCGCGGCCTGAACCACGGCCGGGTCGTCGAGCGTCGCGAACGGAGCGCCGGCGAGGTCGAGAAGGAGGTGGGTCCCGAGGGGGCTCACGGCGTCACTCTCTCACGACCGGCCGGCCTCGGCCCGGGCCGGCCGGGCCGAGGCCGATCGTCGCCGCGGCAGTCTCGTTCTCCGGCCTCACCTTCCAGATCCACGCGTCCAGAAGATAGTGCGTCGCCTGGGGGAGGGCAAGGAGCGGCACCAGGAGCGCGAGGAGGGCCGCGCCCGGGTCCATCGCGGCGCCGGGGAAGATCGTCCCGTTCTCGTGCCAGACGAGGCGGTCCCAGCCCCACTCCTCGAGGAACGCCACGAGGACGAGCGGCGCGAGGAAGCACGCCAGGTGGAGTGCGCCGAGGTCGGCGAGGACCGGTGCTCGCGCCTCGGCGGCCCGCGCCTCGGCGGCCTTCCTCTGCGAGAGGAAGACGAGGCCGAAGTACGGCACGCCGTGGACGAGGACGTTCGTCACCGAGAAGGCGTAGTCGCTGTCGAAGACGACGATGCCGAGGTGCCAGACGAGGGCGGTCGTGACGATCACCAGGACTTTGCCCCACGAGACGGCGCGCCCCGTGACGAGGCGACGCGCTTCCTTGGCGAGCCAGAGCGCGAAGACGGAGGCGAACGCCGCGAGCGCCGCCGGGCCGGCCCAGGCCGGGAGGCCGGGCACGTAGTCGCCGGCGAGGAGCCAGTGGAAACGCTTCGGAAGCGTTGCGTGCCAGAAGACGAGCGGGGCGAGCGTGGCGCCGTAGATCGTCGCGACGTCCAGGCGCCGCTCCCACGCCGCGCCCGGCTCCTCGTTCTCGCCGCTCTTTCGCCGGTAGAGGGCGACCCAGCCGTACTGCTGCCTCACGAAGTGGAAGGTCGCGAGGTAGGCGAGGACGCGCCAGAAGACGAGGGGGCCGGCGGTGTAGAGGAGGACGCCCGTGGCGTACGCGGCGCCGGGAATCGCGAGGTAGAGCGCCGGGCGCCGGCGGAACTCGTCCGGGTCGGCATAGACCCGCCAGCCCGTCGACCAGACGTGGGCGACGTCGACTCCGACGACCGTGACGACCCAGAGCGCGAGGGGGAGGTCGCCGTCGAGGTCCCCCGTCCGCGCTCCGACGGCGAGGAGGAGGAGGGACGCGAGCGCCGGCCCGCCGAAGAGGAGGAGGTCGGCGCGACGGGAGAAGAGCCAGGAGGAAGAGGTCGGCTCGGGCACTTCGGCGCCGAGTCTACGGGGCGCGGCGTCGCGGCGGAGGACGGCGGCGGGCCCGGAGCCCCGGAGGGTCCCACGGGAGGAGGCGGCGACCCCGGAGTGCGGGTAGAGTCCGTGCGACATGACGAACCACGAGCTGTCGATCGTCTTCTTCCTGGCGCTGGCGGCGATCCTCCTCGCCTGCCGGCTCGTCGGCTACCTGGCGCGCTTCGTCGGGCAGCCGCAGGTCGTCGGGGAGATGATCGCGGGGGTCCTCCTCGGCCCGTCGCTCCTCGGCCTGATCGCGCCGCAGGCGCAGTCTCTCCTCTTCCCGAAGGCGGCGATGCCGGTCATCTACGTCGTCGCCCAGATCGGCCTCGTCCTCTACATGTTCCTCGTCGGCCTCGACTTCGACGTGGAGCTCCTGCGAAAGCGGGCGCGGAGCGCGGTGACCGTCTCGTGGGCGGGGATCCTGACCCCCTTCACCCTCGGGGCGTTCATCGCCTGGGGAATCCACGGGGACACGGCGCTCTTCGCCGAAGGGGTTTCCGTCTCCGAGGCCGCGCTCTTCATGGGGGCGGCAATGTCGATCACGGCGTTCCCGATGCTGGCCCGGATCATCTACGAGCGGGGCCTCTCGGGGACCTCGATGGGGACCCTCGCCCTCGCGGCCGGGTCGGCCGACGACGCGGCCGCGTGGTGCATCCTCGCGGTCGTCCTCGCGAGCTTCTCCGGGCACGCCGCCATCGCCGTCTGGGCCATCGGCGGCGGCGTCGCCTTCGCGCTCTTCGCGTTCTTCGTCCTCCGCCCCGTCCTCGCCCGGGCCGGGGCGTGGATCGAGAAGCGCGAGGCCTACGACAGCGTCGCCCTCCCCGGTGCCCTCATGCTCCTCGCCGCCGCCGCCTGGTACACCGACAAGGTGGGGATCTACGCGGTCTTCGGCGCCTTCGTCCTCGGCGCGGCGATGCCCCGCGGGGAGATCGCGAAACGCATCGAGGCGCAGGTCCAGCCGCTCACGGTGAACCTCCTCCTGCCACTGTTCTTCGTCTACTCCGGCCTGAACACCCGGATCGGCCTCGTGAACTCCCTGGCCCTCTGGGGCCTCGCCCTCGTCGTCCTCCTCGCCGCGACGCTCGGCAAGGGTGTCGCCTGCTACGCCGCCGCGCGCCTCGGCGGGGAGCCGCACCGGGAGGCGGTCGGGATCGGGGCGCTCATGAACGCCCGCGGCCTGATGGAGCTGATCATCCTGAACATCGGCCTCGAGAGGGGCGTCATCACGCCGACGCTCTTCTCCATCATGGTCGTGATGGCGATCGTCACGACGCTGACGGCGCTTCCGGTCTTCAACCTCGCCTTCGGCAAGCAGGTCGTCGGCGAAGTGGCCGTCGCGCGCCCCGCCGCCTCGCCGGGGCCGCTCCGCGACGACTGAGCCGGACGGCCTCCGGGGTCGCCGGGCGGGGCGCCCGCAGCGCCGCTCGCGCTCCCCTTACGCCAGCAGCGACGTGAACCGCTCGCCGTCCTCGGCGAGGATCGCCTCGGCGGCCCGCACCCCGGCGTCCTGCGCTTCCTCGAAGAGCGGGAGGCCGGAGGCGTCGGCGTGCGCGAAGCGGACCCGGCCGACCGGTTCCTCGAGGGCGGCCCGGTCGGGGTGCCAGACGAAGCCGGGGTGGGGGCGCGCCATCGCGTGCCCCCAGAGGAAGACGTCGACGTTCGTGACGAGCGAGGGGAGGTCCGGGTGGGCGCGCGAGAGGTCGGCGAGGACCGCCGTCGCCAGCTCGCTCCAGGTGGCCGAGAGGAGCTTCTCCCGCGCCTTCCGCGGCTCCTCGCCCGCGAAGACGAGGTAGTAGGTGAGGACCGTGGGGCCGTGGCCGCGGTCCCCCTGGTGGGTCGCGACGACGTAGCCGAGGCCACGGGAATCGTAGAGGACGTTGTCCCACGAGAGGGGGAACCCCCGGTCGGCGGGCCGGCCGGAGAGCGTCAGGTTCGCGACGAGCCAGGGCGCGTACTCGAACGAGCGGAGGAAGGCGGGGGGCTCCTCGCGCCACGGGGCGAGGACCTTCGCGGCGGTGTAGCGGGGGAGGGCGTAGACGACGTGGCGGGCCGTCACCTCGACGACCTCGTTGCGCGGCACGTCGAGCCAGCGGAGCGTGACGCCGCCGGTCTTCGGGACGACGTCGAAGACGACGGCGCCGGTCACGATCCGGCCGCCCGCGGCCGCAACCAGGTGCCTCGCGAGGCGGCCGTTCCCCTCCGGCCACGTGAGGAACGGGGCCGGCTCCTCGAAGGGGCCGTCCGCGGAGACCCCGCGGAGGCGGGAGGCGAAGTAGTGGATGCCGGCCCAGGCCGAGGTGTCGTCGAGGGAGGAGCCGAAGTCGTCGCGCGTCGCGTATTCGGCGAACCAGAAGAGCCGGGCCCCCGAGAAGCGGTTCCGGGTCAGCCACTCGCGCATCGAGACCCGGTCGAGCGCGGTCCACTCGGCGTCGTCGGAGGAGCGGCGCCGGGGGAGGGCGAAGGCGCGGCGCCCTTGCCCGTCGCGCAGGGAGGCGAAGCGGAGCATCTCGCGCTCGAACCGCGAGAGCTCCTCGCGGTCCTCGCGGGAGGCGCCCGCCCTCGGGTAGAGCCCCTCGTACCAGAGGCCGCGGAAGAAGAGGCGCTCCTCGGGCTCGGCGCAGAGCATCTCCTCGGCCCACTCGGGCTCGCCGTCGGCCGTGCGCCCGGTGAGGGCGCCGACCTCGGAGAGGAGCTGCTCGAGCGCCGGGTTTCGGTAGAGCGGCACGGGGACGTAGTGGGCGCCCCACGGGAAGGCCGAGACCCGGTTCCGGCCCGAGCGGGCGTTGCCTCCGGGGTCGTCCTCGAGCTCGTAGAGGCGGAAGTCGGTGAAGCCGGCCCGCGTCAGCGTCCATGCGGTCGAGAGGCCGGAGATGCCGGCCCCGAGGATCGCGACGCCGACGCTCTCACGGCGCGCGACGGGGCGCGAGAGGAGCTCGCCCGTCCGGATCCGGTGCCCGCGCTGGACGTCGGCGCCGGCGATGACACCGCCGTAAGGGGGCCGCTCCAGAGTGTCGCGGCAGGCGGCAAGAAACGCCGAGAGGGCCGGGAGGCCGACGAGCGCGGCGATCGCCTCGCGCCGGGAGGGCTTCACGTCACTCGAACTTCCGCCACTCGCTCTCGTACGTCCTCACGAGGACCTGGTCGTGGAGGCGGTTCACGGGCGCCTCCCACCGGGCCATGTCGGGGCCGAAGGAGAAGAGGGCGGGAAGCGTCTCGTCGGAGAGGTAGCGGAGGCCGGAAATGAGGCGGGGCGGGACGTCGAAGGCCTTCGGCGCCGCGAGGACGAAACCCCACTCGCCGAACGACGGCACGGCCGCGTGGTACGGGCGGGTCGCGAAGCCGGCCGCCTCGATCGTCCGGTCGATGATCCAGAACGACTTCCGGGCGAAGAGCGGGGAGGTCGACTGGACGGCGAAGGCGCCCTCGGGCGACAGGCGCCTCTTCAGGAGGCCGTAGAAGCGCTTCGTGTAGAGCTTGCCGACGGCGAAGCCGTTCGGGTCGGGGAAGTCGACGAAGACGAGGTCGAAGAGGTCCGTCCCCTCCCCGAGCCACTTCATCGCGTCGTCGTTGACGACCGAGACCTTCGACGAGCGGAGGGAGCCGCCGTTGAGCGACACGAAGAGGGGGTTCTCCCGGGCGAGGCGCGTCACCATCGGGTCGAGGTCGACGAGCGTCACCGACTCGACGGACGGGTGCCGGAGGATCTCGCGCACGGCGAGGCCGTCGCCGCCGCCGAGGACGGCGACTCGCCGCGCGCCCGGGACGACGGCGAACGCCGGGTGGACGAGCGCCTCGTGGTAGCGGTACTCGTCGACCGACGAGAACTGCAGGTGGCCGTTGAGGAAGAGCTGGAACCCGGCCTTGTTCCTCGTGAGGACGACCCGCTGGTAGGGGGACGACCTCGCGAAGAGGACGTCGTCGGCGTACTGCTGCTCCTCGGCCATCTCCGAGAGACGGTCCGCCGAGACGAAGCCGACGAGGAGGAGCGCCGTGACGATGGCGGCCTTCGCGATCAGCCCTCCGGGAGAGCCGATCTCGTCGCGGAAGAGGCGGATCGAGGTGAACGCGACGACGGCGTTCAGGAGGCCGAAGAGGAGCGAGGTGCGGAAGAGGCCGAGGTGAGGGACGAAGACGAGAGGGAAGAGGAGGGAGGCGGCGAGGGCGCCGAGGTAGTCGAACGTGAGGACCTGGGCGACGAGGTCCTTGAAGGCGACCGACCGCCGCAGGAGCCGGAGCATGAGCGGGATCTCGAGTCCGACGAGGACGCCGATCCCGAAGACGAGGCCGTAGAAGACGGGCTGGAACCAGCGGTGCGACACGAACGCGAAGGAGAGGATCGGAGCCGAGAACCCGCCGAGGAAGGCGACGGCGATCTCGACCTCGACGAAGCGTCGCGCGAGGCCCCTCTCGATGAACTTCGAGAGCCACGCGCCGGCCCCCATCGCCGTCAGGTAGATCCCGATGACGAGGGAGAACTGCGTGACCGTGTCGCCCAGGAGGTAGCTCGCGAGAGCGCCCGCCACGAGCTCGTAGACGAGCCCGCAGGTGGCGATGACGAGGACCGTCAGGTAGACCGGCCCCGGCCGGACCGGGGTCTCCGTCACCGGGTCAGCCGATGGCCTGTCCGATGATGAACGCCATCCCGAGGACGATCGCGGCGATCACGATCCCCAGCGCGGTGTTCTCGTCCTCGAGGATCTCCTTCTTGAGCGAGAAGGGGAGGATCTTCGGCAGGGTGAAGAAGAAGACCGCGAAGGCGACCATCCCGATCGCCGAGAAGACGAGCGCCGAGATCACCTGATGCCCGTGGAGCTGCCACCAGTTCATCACTTTCCTCCCGTCCAGAAGCTGTAGGCCCTGAAGCCCGTCGCGCTCCGCGCCCCGGCGGCGACGACGCCCTTCTTCGTGTTGCCCGGCATCTCCCAGCCGGCAAAGCCGGCCCAGGCGTAGGCCGCCAGGAGGAGAGCGCCGAAGACCTGGAATCCACGTCTCATGTCAGCCTCACTCGTCGTCGTCCGATCCGCCCTCGGATCCTCCTCCGGCGTAGTCGCTCTCGGCCCAGCGCCGGCTCTCGAAGCGGGCCTTCGAGATGCCGAGACCGATCGGTCCGAGCAGGAGGAAGAGGAGGACGAGCACCAGGTGCGCCAGCCGGGGCACGCCGCTCCGGAGGCGGATGTCGTAGTACGGGGGGGCCTTTCCCTTCTCGAGCTCGGGCTCGAGGCGGAGGACGTACCGGCCGGCGGGGACGGGTCCGATGAAGTTCGTGCGGGAGCGCGCCCCCTCGCTCCAGCTTTCGCCCCCGTCGACGCCGTGGTAGTAGTCGGACTGGAGGCCGAAGCCGTAGGCCTGCCCGGTCGCCTC
>CAZNSS010000040.1:0-13449 GCA_964575465.1 uncultured Holophagales bacterium
GCCGGCAGGGCGACGAGGGTCACGGCGACGAGGACGACGGCCGGGATGGCCAGGAGGGCGTTCAGCCCCGCGTTTCGTCTCATGATGCCTTCCTCCTCTGGATGAATGACCGGTTGGATGTGCGCTTGGCGACGGTCGCAGCGTGAGGCGGCCCGGACTCCGCGCCCGCCTCCCCGGCTCCGGTCGATTCCCGGAGGACGAGGCGGAAGGGAAGGACCTCGCGGGCCGCGTGCGAGGGACCTTCCCCCGAGATCTCGGCGAGGAGACGGGCCAGCGCCCGCTCGCCGAGGTTCCGGAGGTCGTGGCGCACCGTCGAGAGCGGAGGGCTCGCGAAGCGCGCGACGGGGATGTCGTCGAAGCCGGCGACCGCGACGTCCTCGGGGACGCGGACGCCGGCGCGCCGCAGGGCGATGAGGACGCCGATCGCCATCGAGTCGTTCGCGGCGAAGAGGGCCGTGGGCCGTGGCGAGAGCAGGGCGATCGCCTTCCCTGCCGCCTCCCCCGACTCCTCGCCGAAGTCCCCCGCCATTTCCACCGCTCCGTCCGGGGGGAGGCCGGCCGCGCGGAGGGCATCGCGGAAGCCCCGGCGCCGCTCGGCGGCGTCGGAGTTCGAGGCGGGCCCGTTGACGAGGGCGAGCCGGCGGTGGCCGTCGGCGAGGAGGCGCGCGACCATCGCCCGTGCCCCTCCCCGGTTGTCGACGCTCAGCGCAGGGCGGCCCGCACCGCCGGGGACGGAGTTCAGCAGGACGGCCGGGAGGGCCGCCGGCAGGCACTCCTCGAGCGCCCGGGCCGAGGCGCCGGGGGACATGACGACGACGCCGTCGACGCGCCCGTGCATGGCGCGGAGGACGTCGCCCGTCTCGGCCAGGTCGCTGTGCGACGAGGAGACGAGGATGTGGTAGCCCGACTGCCGCGCCGAGATGTCGATCCCGCGGATGACCTCGGAGAAGTACTCGCCCCAGATGTCGGGCAGGACGACGCCTATGGTGTTCGTCCGGTTCGTGATCAGGCTCCGGGCCGCGGCGTTCGGCGCGTACGCGAGCCGGGCGACCTCGTCCTCCACGCGGCGGCGCGTCTCGTCCCTGACCGGGGCGGTCCCGTTGACGACGCGCGAGACCGTGGCGACGGAGACCCCGGCGGCCCGGGCGACCTCGCGGATCGTCACGCCCGGAGCGCCGCCCGCTGCGGGTCCGCGGGGGACCCTGCGTGTTTCCGGGGCGGAGCGGCGATCCCTCGGCATCGACGATGTAATCGTTTACATGAAAACGTTATCTTCATTCGGCCCTCCGTGTCAACGGGAGTTTCGGGAGGGCGACTCGGGCGGCCCGGCCTGGCACCGGCGGGACGACGCGATAATCCCGCCCGGGTGTCCCGCAAAGCCGTCGCTGCCGCCGCCGTCCTCCTCGGTGCCCTCGGCGCCTCCTGCCGCCGCGCCCCGCCCCCCCCGGCTCCCGTCGCCGCACGCTTCGCCCACGGCACCCCGGTCCTCTCGCTCGACCCGACCCTCTCCGAGGGGACGACCTACTCCGCCCTCTCGAACGTCTTCGAGCCGCTCGTCGCCTACGACCCCCTCCTTCAGCTCACGCCGGCCCTCGCGACGGCGTGGACGACGCCCGACGAGACCACCTGGGTCTTCACGCTGCGCCCCGGCGTCTCCTTCCACGACGGGACTCCCTTCGACTCCTCCGCCGTCCTCGTCGCCCTCGAGCGCGCCCGGAACGGGGCCGACTCCACGGTGCGCGGCGCCCTCTGGGCCGTCGACCGCGTGGAGGCGACCGGCCCCCTGGCGATCACGATCCGGACCTCGGTGCCCGATGCGCTCCTCCTCCACGAGCTGACGCTCGTCCTCGTCGCGCGTGGCGCGAGCCGCGCCGAGGTGGAATCGCACCCCGTCGGGACCGGCCCCTACCGCGTCGCCGCCTGGGACCGGCACGGCGCGCTCGACCTCGTCGCCTGGCCGAAGCACTGGGCGGCGCCGCCGTCCCTCCCTTCCGTGCGCGTCGCTCCCCTCCCGCAGGGCGCCGACCCCGTCGCGGCGGTCGCCCGCGGCGAGGCCGCCGTCGCGGAGATCCCGGTGAGCGAGGCCCGGTCGAACGCGCCCCACGGAGTCCGTTTCGTCTCGTCTCCCGGGCTGACGACGCACTACCTCTGGATGAACGGGCCCGCGGCCGTCGCCGGAAAGCCGAACCCGTTCCACGACGTCCGGGTCCGGCGCGCCGTCGCCCTCGCCGTCGACCGGCCCCGCCTCGCGCTCGAGGCGACGGGAAACAGGGAGACGTCGGCCTCCCAGCTCGTGCCTCCGACGATCGTCGGGCACTCCTCCGCCCTCCCGGCCCCGCGTTTCGACCCGGCGGCCGCGCGAGCCCTTCTCGCCGGGGCGGGCTACCGCGCCCCGCTCGAGGTGACCCTCGCGCACCGGTCCGAGGCCCAGAGCGGAAGGGTCGCGCGGCAGATCGCGGAGATGCTCGGCGGGGCCGGCTTCCGCGTCACGCTCCGGCCGATGCCGTGGAGCGACCTCCTCGTGGAGTCGCGGGAGGGACGAATCGGGCTCTTCCTCGGCGGCTGGGCCTTCGACGCCGCCGACGCCGGCGGCTTCCTCCGGGACTGCGTGCGGAGCCGCGTCGAGGGGGGAGCGACGGGGGTCTTCAACCCCGGCTACGCGAACCCGGAGATCGACCGGCTCGTCGACTCCTGCAATTCCGTCTTCCTCGCCGCTCCACGTCTCTCGCTCCTGGAAGCGGCGCTGCGGATCGCCACGGACGAGGCGCCCCTCGTCCCGCTCTACCAGCAGCCCGACGCCTGGGCGGTCTCTTCCCGCCTCGAGTGGACCCCGCGCCTCGACGGGCGGCTTCTGGCGGCGGAGTTTCGCTTCTCCGGAGGCGGCCTCTGAGCGTCGACGTCCCGGCCCTCCTCCTCAGCCTGAAGCTCTCGGCGGCCACCGCGGCGGTCCTCGTCGTCCTCGGCCTTCCGCTGGCCGCGTGGCTCGCCTTTTCCCCCGCGAGGTGGAAGCCGTTCGTCGAGGCCGTCGTCGCCCTCCCGGTCGTCCTGCCCCCGACCGTCCTCGGCTTCTACGTCCTCCTTCTCCTCGGGCCGAACGGGCCGATGGGACGCGCCGCGGAGGCGCTCTTCGGCAGGCGGCTCCCGTTCACGTTCGAAGGGCTCCTCGTCGCGTCGGTCCTCTACAGCCTCCCGTTCGCCGTGCAGCCCTTCGCGGCGTCGTTCGCGGCCGTGGACCGCACCCTCCTCGAGGCGGCCGCCTCCCTCGGCTCCTCGCCGTTCGCGACGTTCCGCCGCGTCGTCCTCCCCCTCTCGCGCGCCGGCGTCGTCACCGGAATCGTCCTCTCGTTCGCGCACACGCTCGGCGAGTTCGGGGTCGTCCTCATGGTGGGCGGGAACATCCCCGGGGAGACCCGGACCGTTTCCGTCGCCATCTACGACCACGTCCAGGCGCTCGACTACGCCTCGGCAGGGTCGACCTCGCTCGTCCTCCTCGGCGTCTCGTTCGCCGTCCTCGCCACGACCTACGCGCTCCAGCGCAGGACAGCCGCCGCATGGCCGCGAACCTTCAAGCGCACTTCGTGACGCGATTCCCGGGGGGGCCGGAGATCTCCGCCGACCTCGTCTTCCCCGGCGGCAACGGACCGGTGACGGTCCTCTTCGGGCCCTCGGGTTCCGGCAAGACGACCGTGCTTCGCGCCCTCGCCGGCCTCGATCGCCCGGCCGAGGGCGTCATCCTCCACGCCGGGGAGACCTGGCTCGACTCGAAGAGGGGTCTCTTCGTCGCCGCCCGGCACCGGAGGATCGGCTTTCTCTTCCAGGACTACGCCCTCTTCCCCCACCTGTCGGCACGGGAGAACGTCGCGTTCGGTCTCCTCGGAGAGGCGAAGGCCGACAGGGACCGGAGGGTCGACGAGGCGCTCGCTCTCCTGAAGCTGGAGGGCCTCGGGAGCCGGCTCCCCGCCAGGCTCTCGGGAGGCGAGAGGCAGCGGGTCGCGCTCGCCCGCGCCATCGCTCCCGCGCCGTGCCTGCTCCTCCTCGACGAGCCGCTCTCCGCGCTCGACGCGCCGACCCGAGAGGAGCTTCGGGGAGAGCTCCGTGCCCTCCTCCTCCGGCTCGGCGTCCCCGCCGTCGTCGTCACGCACGACCGGATCGAGGCGCTCGCCCTGGGCGACCAGATCTCCGTGATGGTCGACGGCCGGATCCGCCAGCAGGGGGACGTCGCCGAGGTCTTCGAGCGTCCTGCCGACCGCGACGTGGCCCGCTGCGTCGGCGTCGACACGGTCCTCGCGGGGAAGGTCGTCGGCGCCGCGGAGGGGCTCGCGACGGTCGAGTCGCACGGCCTGCGCCTTTCCGCCGTCGACCGGGGCTTCGGCGGCAACGTCTGGGTCCTCATCCGCGCCGAGGACGTCGTCGTGGAGCGGGGCGGCGGCGCGCGGAGCAGCGCCCGGAACCACCTCCCGGGCCGCGTCGTCGCCGTCGCGCCCGAGGGACCCCTCGTGAGGGTCGCCGTCGCCTGCGGCGAGGCGCGGCTCTCGGCCCTCGTCACCCGGGCCTCCCGCACCGACCTCGGCCTCGAGGAGGGGACCGAGGTCGTCGCCGTCGTCAAGGCGCCGTCGGTCCACCTCGTCCCGCGGGCCTGACGGGCGAACCCCCGCTGCGACGCGCTCCCAAACCCGCCGCCCGGTTCCGCCGTACATTCTCCCCGAAAGAGGTATGCCTCCAATGAACGAGACCCGCCCCCGCTCGCTCCCCCGCCGCGTCCTCTCCGCCCTCGGCCGCGGCCTCGACCAGTCCCGCCGCGTCTTCGTCAACGTGCTCTTCCTCGTCATCGTCGTCGCGCTCCTCGCGGCGGCCCTTGCCGGAGGGCCGAAGGTGCCGAAGGGGGCCGCGCTCGTCATCGCGCCGAAGGGGGCCCTCGTCGAGCAGCTCTCCTCCCGCTCGCCGCAGGACCTCGTCGCCGACCTCGCCGGAGGGACGAAGGTCGAAGAGACGCTCCTGAAGGACGTCCTCGACGCCCTCGCCGCCGCGAAGGACGACAGGCGGATCTCCGCCGTCTACCTGAACCTCGACGAGATGGGCGGGGCCGGGATGACGGTCCTCGAGGACACCGCGGCGGCCCTCCGCGACTTCCGGAAGTCCGGCAAGAAGGTGATCGCGGCCGGCGACGGATTCGACACGCGGAGCTACTACCTCGCCGCCCAGGCCGACGAGGTCCTCCTCAACCCCGACGGCGTGGTCCTCATCGAGGGCTTCGGCCGGTACCGGACGTACTACCGCGAGGGGATCGACCGCCTCGGCATCACCTGGAACGTCTTTCGCGTCGGCGAGTACAAGTCGGCCGCCGAGCCCTACATGAGGAACGACATGTCCCCCGAGGCGAAGGAAGCCGACATGGAGTGGCTGGGCGACATCTGGCGGGCCTGGCTCGCCGGGGTCTCGACGGCGCGCAGGACGACGCCCGAGGCGCTCACCGCCTACGTCGAGGGGATGCCGGAGCTGCTGAAGGCCACCGGCGGCGACACGGCGAAGACCGCCCTCGACGCGAAGCTGGTCGACAGGCTCGCCGCCCGCGACGAGGTGAAGAAGCGGATGGTCGCCCTCGCGGGAGAGGACGAGAAGTCGAAGTCATTCAAGCAGGTCTCGATGGCCGACTACCTCGAAGCGCTCGGCGGCGACCGCCCCGGCGCGAAGGGGAAGGGGGACAAGGTCGCCGTCGTCGTCGCGAAGGGGTCGATCGTCGACGGGTCGGCAGGCCCCGGCCGGATCGGCGGCGACTCGACCGCCGCCCTCATCCGTCAGGCCCGGCAGGACGAGAAGGTCAAGGCGATCGTCCTCCGGGTCGACAGCGGCGGTGGCAGCGCCTTCGCCTCCGAGGTCATCCGCCGCGAGCTCCAGCTCGCCCAGGAAGCCAGGAAGCCCGTCGTCGTCTCGATGGGCAGCGTCGCCGCCTCCGGCGGCTACTGGATCTCCACTTCCTCCGACGAGATCTGGGCCAGCCCCGAGACGATCACGGGCTCCATCGGCATCTTCGGGATGTTCCCGACCTTCGAGAAGCCCCTCGCGAAGTACCTCGGCATGCACGTCGACGGCGTCGGCACGACCTCCTGGGCCGGAGCCCTCCGGCCCGACCGCGAGCTGGCGCCGCGGGTCGGCGAGTCGATCCAGCTGATGATCAACCACGGCTACGAGGAGTTCCTGACGAGGGTGAGCAAGGCCCGGAAGATGAGCCGCGACGACGTCGACAGGATCGCCCGCGGCCGCGTCTGGAGCGGCGCCGACGCGAAGGAACGCGGCCTCGTCGACAAGCTCGGCGGTCTCCCCGAGGCGATCGCCTCCGCAGCGACGAAGGCGAAGCTCGGCGGGAAGTACCAGGTGGAGTACGTCGAGAAGGAACGATCGCTCAAGGAAAAGGTGATGGCCGGCCTGACCGCGCGGGCGTCGAGGGTCGCCGCCGCTTTCGGCGTCACGCTGGTACCCGAGGCGGGAACGCCCCGGGGCGCCGGGGAGGCCCTCCTCCGCGCCGTCGCCGACGAGGCCGACCAGCTCTCCGTCTGGAACGACCCCCGCGGGATCTACGCCCACTGCCTCTGCGAGGTGAAGTAGCCCTCCCGACCTAGCGTGCGAGACGGATCCCGGTCGCGGACGCGGCCGGGACCACCGTCTGGGGGAGCCAGGTCCCTTCGACCCACGCGATCCTCTGTCGGGAGAGGCTCTCGAGGAGGGCGGAGACGGCACCGTCGAACTGCCGGGCCGTCTGGATGCTCGTTCCCGACGGCCAGCGGCGGGCTTCGGGCGAAGGGGTCCGGCCGAAAGTCCAGACGAGGAGCGGCACCCGGAGCTGCTCGAGGAAGCCCGCGGCCTCCGCCGGGACGAGGAGGCTCCCGTCCTCGGCGTCGGGGCCGAGGAGCAGGACGACGGCCCGCCGCCGTTCCTGCCCGGCGGCCGAGAGGCCCGCCACGGCCACGGCGTCGGCGATCCGCTGCCCCTTCCGGGAGAAGGCGGGCCACTCGAGGCGCCTCGTTCCGAGCCAGCCGACCGTCCCGTCCACGGGGGTGTAGCGGCTGGTGATCGGGTAGATGCTCGCGACCATCGTCTTCTGGGCCGCCATCTGGGGGACGGGCCAGAGGAACCGGAAGCCGAGGTCGAGCGGAAGCTCCGGCACGAACGGGTCCTTGCGCGACTCGTACACCTTGCGGAACGGCGCGAGCGCGCTCCCCTCGGCGACGAAGACGACGTCGAAGGGGCCTTCCTCCACCGCCGCGACCTCGAGCGGGACGCCGCCCCGCTCGAACCAGCCGCCGAGCTGCGCGGCCGGGGGGAGCGTGCGTCCCTTGTCGAGGACGACGGCGACCGCGGTCATCTCGGTGACGGCCTCCGCGCTCCGGGGGCCCCCGAAGATCGCCTCGGCGGTCGTCCGGACGTCCCCGTCGAACTCGAGGACGGCCCGGAGGACGTGGACCTGCGCCGGGTCGTGGGGCGGAACCTCGATCCGTGCGGGATCGGTGACCCGGACCGGCCGATCGTCGAACGTCACCGTGACCGCGCGGGGGGTCTCCGCCGTCAGGCAGCGCCAGGTCAGGTGCGCGATCCGGCCGCGATCCCCGCGTCCCGGCTCGATTACGAACGCTGCCTCTGCGTTCGC
This sequence comes from uncultured Holophagales bacterium, assembly GCA_964575465.1. Classification (GTDB taxonomy): domain Bacteria; phylum Acidobacteriota; class Thermoanaerobaculia; order UBA5066; family UBA5066; genus UBA5066. Next base: position 7,643 of record CAZNSS010000040.1, read on the forward strand.
CCGGGGCCGGTTGACCCACTGCCGCACGCGGCCGACCTCCTTCCCGCGGGCGTCCCGGGCGACCGCGACGAGCTCGTGCGGGGCGGGGTCGCACCCGAGGTCCACCTGCGCGAGGAAGGGTTCCCGCAGCTCCGCGACCAGGCTCCCGTCCAGGAGGAGGTCCACGCGGTCGACACCGGCGGCGGCGACGAGCTGGACGTTCACGATTCCGAAGACGAGGCCGACGAACAGCGAGGCGAACGAGATCATGGGTCTCCAGCGTATCCTCGAGGTTACGACGCCTCGTGGCACGCGAGGTGCGTCACGGCGAAAAAGATGAACAAGCCCGCCCGCCTGATCCTCGTCCCGATCCTCCTCGCGGGCCTCTCCGCCGCGCAGCCGGCGCCGGAGGCTCCCCGCGTCACGGCCTCGGCCGAGCTGACGCTGTTCAACCTCGATGTCGTCGTGACGAACGACTCCGGCGACGCGGTCCACGGCCTCAAGGCGGAGGACTTCGAGGTCCGGCACGACGGGAAGCCCGTCCGGGTGACGAACTTTCACGAGGTGCGCGGAACGGCCTTCCCCGCGGTCAGCGTCGTCCCGGTCCCGCCGGGCGAAGCTCCCGGCGAGGCGGCGCCTCCTGCCCCCTCCGCCGAGCCGCGGCCGAGGAGGCGCATCGTCCTCTTCATCGACCGGCTCCAGATCCCCGACCCGGAGAGGCGTCGCGAGCTCTTCGACTCCCTGCGGCGGCTCTTCTCCGAGAGTCTCGAGGGGAACGACGAGGGGATGATCGTCGTCTGGGAACGCTCGACCCAGACGGTCCTGCCGTTCACGAGCCACCCCGACGAGCTCGAGGCGATCCTCGACCGGATCGAGAGCGGAAGCGGGCGCATGGCCTCCGAGGCGGCGGACATCGACGCCCTCCGCCAGGAGGACGCCTGGTTCCAGTCGCTCGCGGCCGACCCCCGCATCGGAACGGACTCCGGCGGCTTCCAGCCCACCGCGGAGCTCTACGCGCAGCAGGCCTACTTCGAGATGAAGGCGAAGACCGCCGCGCTCAAGGGGCTCGCCGCGACGCTCGGCGGGATGGACGGGCGGAAGATCCTCGTCTTCGTCTCGCACCGCTTCTCGCGCTACGCCGGTCTCGAGTTCTTCCTCAGGGACCGCGCCGACCCGACCGCCCTGCAGGACCCGAGGACCCAGAAGCTCGACACGAAGAAGATGCTCGAAGAGGTCACGAAGACCGCGAACGCGAACGGGGTCACCGTCTACACCGTCTTCCCGGCCGGGATGGACACGCCCATGCCCTCGGCCGCCGACTCGGCTCTCTCGGCCCCCGACGTCAACTCGCAGCCGCTCGGCGGGCGCGAGCAGCTCGCCCTGAGCAACGAGCTCGAGGCGCTCGACTTCGTCTCCTCGAAGACCGGCGGCGTCACGGCGGCCGGCTCCGGGAGCGTGCCGAAGTTCGTCGACCGCGTCTCGGCCGACCTCGACTCCTGGTACTCGCTCGGCTACCCCGCCCCACCGGGCGGCGGGAACGCCGCGGGGGTGACGGTCCGGGTGAAGGGCCGAAAGCTGAACGTGCGCGTCCGCGGCTCCCTCCTCGAGAAGACGGCCGCGGACCAGATGAGGGACCGGGTCCTCGCCCACCTCTTCCAGCCGGACGCCCGGGCGAAGATCCCGATCAGGGTCGTCGCGACGCTCGCCTCGAATACGAAGCCCTTCCGGATGAAGCTCGAGGTGAAGATCCCGATCGCCTCTCTCGTGCTCCTCCCGAGCGCGAAGGGAGCGGCGGGGTCCTTCTCGGTCTTCGTCGCCTCCGTCGGCCCGAAGGGAGACTTCAGCGAGGTGACCCGCAGGAGCCAGCCCTTCGACATCCCCGAGGCGGACCTCGAAACGGCGAAGACGGGGTACTACACCTACGAGGTCGAGATCACGAGCAGCGGGCCGGACGCGCGGATCTGCGTCGGCGTCTGGGACGAGAAGGGGAACGAGGCCGGGTTCGCGGTGGTGAAGCCGTCCGGCCCCGGATAGCGAAGGGCGCTACGATCCGCCGGATGGACTCCGAACTCCTCGAAAGAGCCTGTTCCTGGCGCGACTCCGACCCCGACCCCGAGACCGCCCGCGAGATCGACCGCCTCCTCGCCGCAGGCGAGGAGGCCGACCTCCTCGACCGCTTCCGCGGCGAGCTCGAGTTCGGCACCGCCGGCCTCCGGGGCCTCCTCGGGGCCGGTCCCAACCGGATGAACCGCGCCGTCGTGAGGCGCGCGACGGCCGGGGTCGCCCGACACCTCCTCGCCACCGTCCCCGACGCCGCGAAGCGGGGCGTCGTCGTCGCGCGCGACGCCCGCCGCGGGAGCGACGCCTTCGCTCTCGAGACCGCCGGGGTTCTCGCCGGTCACGGCATCCGCGCGTTCGTCTTCACCGACCGCGCCCCGACGCCCCTCGGCGCCTTCGCCGTGAAGGAGCTCGGCGCCGCCGCGGGGATCGTCGTCACGGCGAGCCACAACCCGCCCGCCTACAACGGCTACAAGGTCTACTGGGGGAATGCCGCGCAGATCGTCCCCCCCGTCGACGCCGGCATCGCCTCCGGGATCGCCGCGGCGGGCCCGGCGAGCGGGGTCCCCTTCGTTTCACGGGCCGAGGCCGAGGCCCGCGGGCTCTTCGTCCCGCTCGGCGACGACCTCGCCCGCGCCTATCACGACGCGATCGACAGGCTCGTCCTCCACCCCGGCGAGGGGCGCGACCTCGGCGTCGTCTACACCGCGATGCACGGCGTCGGCGCGCGCTTCACGCTCGAGGCTCTCCGCCGCTCCGGCTTCGCCCGCGTGCACCCCGTTCCGGCGCAGAACGAGCCCGACGGAGCCTTCCCCACCGTCAGCTTCCCGAACCCCGAGGAGCCGGGTGCGCTCGACCTGGCGCTCGCTCTCTGCGAGGAGAAGAAGGCCGACCTCCTCCTGGCGAACGACCCCGACGCCGACCGCCTCGCGGCGGGGGCGCGCGACCGCGACGGCCGCATGCGCGTCTTCTCGGGCAACGAGCTCGGCGTCCTGCTCGGGGCCTACGCCCTCACGCAGCGGAGCCCGCGGCCGGAGAAGGCGCTCGTCCTGACGACGATCGTCTCCTCGAGCCAGCTCGGGACGATCGCGCGGGACCTCGGCGCCGCGTACGCCGAGACGCTGACCGGGTTCAAGTGGATCGAGAACCGCGCCCTCGAGCTGGAGCGGCTCGAGGGACTGGAGACGGTCTTCGGCTACGAGGAGGCGCTCGGCTACTCGGTCGGCGACGTCGTGCGCGACAAGGACGGCATCTCGGCCGCCCTCGTCTTCGCCGATCTCGCCGGCTGGTGCCGCGCCCGCGGCGTGACCCCCTGGGGCTACCTCGAGGAGCTCCAGCGCGCCCACGGCCTCTTCCTCTCCGCGCAGAAGAGCGTGACGATCCCCGGGGCCGCGGGGGCCGCGACCATCGCGGCGATCATGGACGGCTTCCGGGCGGCTCCCCCCGCCTCGATCGGAGGCCTCGCCGTCGCCGAGACGCGCGACTACCGCGCGGGCGTCCCCGGGCTCCCGAAGTCGAACGTCGTCGCGTACCTCCTCGAGGGGGGCTCGCGCGTCACGCTCCGGCCCTCCGGGACCGAGCCGAAGATAAAGTACTACTTCGAGCTGAGGGAGACCACGACCGCGGGCGAGGAGATCGCCACCGCGAAGGCGCGTGGAGAGGGTCGGCTCGCGGCCCTCGTCGTCGACTTCGTCCGTCTCGCCGTCGAGAGGGGCCAGCCGGCGTAGGCGGAGGGCTCCCGCGGAACGTCCGGTACCCGCTTCGCCATTGACGCGGGTGCTACCGTTCTCCGCCTCATGGGCCGCACGCTCTTCTCAAAGGTCTGGGACGCCCACGCCGTCCGCACGCTCCCGACGGGCCAGACGCAGCTCTTCGTCGGCCTCCACCTCGTCCACGAGGTGACGAGCCCGCAGGCGTTCGACATGCTCCGCCTCCGGGGCCTGCGGGTCGCCTTTCCCGAGCGGACCGTCGCGACGGTGGACCACATCGTCCCGACCGCTTCGCAGGCGAGGCCCTTCGCCGATGCGATGGCCGAGGAGATGCTCTCGGTCCTCGAGCGGAACTGCGCCGAGTTCGGCATTCCCCTCCACGCGCTCGGCTCGGCCGAGCAGGGGATCGTCCACGTCATCGGCCCCGAGCTCGGCCTGACGCAGCCCGGGAGGACGATCGCCTGCGGCGACAGTCACACCTCCACGCACGGCGCCTTCGGCGCGATCGCCTTCGGCATCGGGACTTCGCAGGTCCGCGACGTCCTCGCGTCCCAGTGCCTCGCCCTCGACCCGCTGAAGGTCCGCCGGATCGACGTCGACGGCGACCTCGGGCCGGGCGTGACGGCCAAGGACGTCATTCTCGAGGTGATCCGCGTCCTCGGCGTCAACGGCGGCGCCGGCTACGCCTACGAGTACGGCGGCTCCGCCGTCGACGCCATGTCGATGGAGGAGCGGATGACCCTCTGCAACATGTCGATCGAGGGGGCCGCGCGCGCCGGCTACGTGAACCCCGACGAGACGACCTTCCGGCACCTCGAGGGGAGGCCGTGCGCTCCGTCCGGCCCGGCGTGGCAGGAGGCGGTCGCACGGTGGCGCTCCGTCGCCTCCGACCCGGACGCGGCCTACGACGACCGGATCCGCCTCGAGGCCGCCGCCATCGAGCCGAACGTCACGTGGGGGATCAACCCGGGGCAGTCGGTCCCCGTCTCGGGCCGGGTCCCCCGCGCCGCCGACCTCCCCGAGGCCGAGCGCGCCTCCGTCGCCGAGGCGCTCGAGTACATGGGATTCGCGGGGGGCGAGAAGATCGCCGGGACGCGGATCGACGTCGCCTTCGTCGGCTCCTGCACGAACGGGCGCCTCTCGGACCTCCGCGCGGCCGCCGAGGTCGTGCGGGGCCGCCGGGTCGCGCCGCACGTCAAGGCGCTCGCCGTTCCGGGCTCGGTCGCCGTCAAGGCCGCCGCCGAGCGCGAGGGGCTCGACGAGGTCTTCCGCGCCGCCGGCTTCGAGTGGCGCGACGCGGGCTGCTCGATGTGCCTCGCGATGAACCCCGACCGCCTCGAGGGGCGCCAGGTCTGCGCCTCCTCCTCGAACCGGAACTTCAAGGGGCGCCAGGGAAGCCCGACCGGCCGGACGCTCCTGATGAGCCCCGCCATGGTCGCGGCTGCGGCCGTCGCGGGCGAGATCGTCGACGTGAGGGCGGCGGGCGTCCCGGCAGGAGGCCGCCCGTGAGCCGGATCCGGACGCTCCGCGGCTTCGCGATTCCCCTCCGCGGCGACGACGTCGACACCGACCAGATCATCCCGGCGCGCTACCTCAAGGCGGTCACGTTCGAGGGGCTCGGCGACCACGCGTTCGAGGACGACCGGAGGGCGCTCGCGGGCGCGCACCCGTTCGACGACCCGCGCTTCGACGGGGCGGCGATCCTCCTCGTGAACCGCAACTTCGGCTGCGGCTCCTCGCGCGAGCACGCGCCGCAGGCGCTCTGGCGGAGCGGCATCCGCGGGATCCTCGGGGAGAGCTTCTCGGAGATCTTCTTCGGGAACTCGGTCGCGCTCGGCCTCCCCTGCGTCACGCTCGCCCGCGAGGACGTCCGGGCGCTTCAGGAGCTCGTCGAGACGGAGCCGAAGACGGTCCTCGAGCTCGACCTCGAGACGAGGACCGTCGCGGCGGGCGGTCGCGTCCTTGCGTTCTCAGTTCCCGAGGGCGCGCGCGGGGCGTTCCTCTCGGGGCGGTGGGACTCGCTCGGCCTCCTCCTCGAAGACTTCGACGCGGTCCGAGCCG
>CAZNSS010000041.1:0-13359 GCA_964575465.1 uncultured Holophagales bacterium
CGTCCTACATGAAGGCGATCTACAACATCATCGGCGAGCCGGTCAGCCGGCTGCCGTAACGTGACGCCGGGCCGCGGAGGGAGACCGCGGGTCGCTCGTTCGCAGCGGCCCGCGGGCTTGGCGGAGGGCCGGGGTCCGCGTGCTAGCATTTCTATGTCGTGTCGGCCGATCCAGCGTCTTCGCCATCCCGCTTCCGGATCGCCGGCGATCACGCCACCCGGAAGATAGGGGACGAGACGATCGTCGTCCCGGTCCGGGCGCGGGTGGCGGACCTGGAGTCGATCTACACCTTCAACGAGGCGGGAGGCGCGATCTGGGCGCTCGTCGACGGCGAGCGTGACGTCGCGGACATCGCGCGGTCGCTTGCGGCCGAGTTCGACGTCGCCGAGGAGACCGCGCTCGCGGACGTCCGCCGGTTCCTGGCCGGCCTCGAAGACGAGGGGCTCGTGGAGCCCCGGACCGCCTGAGGAGCGTGATGGAGACGGGCTCCTATTCCGCCTTCAGCTCCCGCCTTCACGACACGGTTCGCGCCAACCGGATTCCCGTCAACGTGACCGTGGAGGTCACCCGGCGCTGCCCGCTCGCCTGCGCGCACTGCTACAACAACCTCCCCATGGCGGACGCCGCGGCCCGCGGCCTCGAGCTGACGACGGCAGAGCACCACCGCCTCCTCGACGAGCTCGCCGCCGCCGGCTGCCTCTGGCTCCTCTACACGGGGGGCGAGGTCTTCGCGCGGCGGGACTTCCTCGACATCTACACCTACGCCAAGCGCAGGGGCTTCATCGTCACGCTCTTCACGAACGGCACGACGATCACGCCGCGGATCGCCGACACCCTCGTCGAGTACCGGCCGTTCAACGTCGAGGTCACGCTCTACGGGCGGACGCGCGAGACCTACGAGAGGCTCACCGGTGTGCCGGGCTCGTACGACCGCTGCCTCAGCGGCATCCGGCTCCTCCGGGAACGCGGCCTGCCGCTCACGGTGAAGACGGTCGCCGTGTCCGTGAACCGGCACGAGATCGGCGGCATGAAGGAGTTCGTCGAGGGCGAGCTCGGCCTGCCCTTCCGGTTCGACGCGATGATGACTCCCCGGATCGACTGCTCGCAGAGCCCTCTCGAGGTGCGGCTGGCCCCGGAGGAGATCGTCGCCCTCGACCTCCTGGACCCCGAGCGGATGAAGGAGTGGCAGCAGTTCTCCTGCGAGTTCGTCGGCCCCCAGCAGGCGGCGGGGCACGAGGACGACGTCTACCACTGCGGCGGCGGCATCAACTCGTTCTCGGTGGGCCCCACCGGGCTGATGAGCCTCTGCGTCCTCTCTCACCGCGACACGTTCGATCTCAGGACCGGGTCGCTCGAGGAAGGGTGGCGGCACTTCATGGCGCGGGTGCGGGCGAAGAAGATCACGAGGGTCACGAAGTGCACGGCCTGCCACCTCAAGAGCGTCTGCGGGATGTGCCCCGCGAACGCCGAGCTCGAGGCGGGAGACCCCGAGGCGCCGGTCGAGTTCCTCTGCCACGTGGCGCACCTGCGGGCCGAGGCGATGGGCTGGCCCGTGGAACCTCACGGGGAATGCGAGTTCTGCCCCGGCGGGGCGCAGCACGCCGGGCTGGAGGAGGCGGCGGCTCGGCTCCGCTCCTGCGCGGGCGCAGGCCTCGCCGCTCCGGCCCCACCCGCCCCGCGGGTACTCCTCCCCGTCCTCGCCGGCAGCCGCCGGCCGGATCCGGGTGTTCGCCCTTGCGGCGGCGACGCTCCGGGTTGACGATGCGACAGCGGAGACACGAATGACGGAAGAGACGCGCGACGGCAACACGGGACCCCTGAAGGCGAAGAGAGCCTACGCGCCTCCGTCGGTGACCAAGGTGCCGCTGAGGCCCGAGGAGGCCGTGCTCGGCTTCTGCAAGAACAACGTGACCGCGGGCCCCCGCGGCGGGAACTGCAGGGCCGTCGGGGTCTGCTCGACGGCGGGCAGCTGATCCCTGGTGGCGGGAGATGCCGCGGAAGACGCGGCGAGGCCGCGTGAAGCGGCGCAGGATCTTCCCTTGGACCACTTCGCGCTGCGGATCGCCGGGTTGACCGTCCGGGTCGAGGCGCGGACGTCGGCGCTTCGCTTCCGGGTCGAGGGGCCCTCTCGCGACTTTCTCGTGCAGGACGGCCCCGCGGACCTCGTCCTCGGCGCGAGCCTGCGTCCGCTCGAGGAAACGATCGAAGGGGCGCTGCTCTTCGATTCAGGCGGTCCGTGGATGCTCCACCAGTCGGGAGGTCGCAGGGTCTACCGGGTCTTCGACCGCCGCGTGGCGCTTCACCCCTACACCGAGGTCCGGCTCGACGAAGGCGGTACGACCGGCGATCTGTTTCTCGATCCGCGCCTCCTGGTGCCTCGCGTGGCGGTCGATCCCCTCGCGTTTCCCCTCGACGAACTCCTCTTTCTCGAGCTCCTCTCGCGTCACGGAGGAGTCGAGCTTCATGCCTGCGGCGTGGTGGACCCATCGGGACGTGGGCATCTCTTCACCGGGCATTCCGGCGACGGGAAGACGACCATGGCGCGGCTCTGGGAAGAGGTTCCGGGGGCGACCGTCCTGAGCGACGACCGAATCGTCGTCCGCCGGACGCCCGACGGTCGATGGTGCATGTACGGAACGCCGTGGCACGGCGAGGCCCAGCTGGCGGCCAGCGCCGAGGCCGTGGTCGCCGGCATCTACGTGCTCGGGCGTGGGGAGGAGAACTCCCTCGGCCAGCTTTCGAGGGCGGACGCCGTGACGGCGCTCCTCGCCCGCAGCTTTCCCCCGTTCCACAGCCCGGGCGCGCTCGACTCGGCGCTCTCCGTGCTCGATGGGCTCGTGGTGCGGGTCCCGTGTCGCACCTTCGCCTTCGTCCCGGATCCCGGGGCCGTCCGCTTCGTCCTGGAAGGCGCCGCGTAGCGAAAGCGGAGGGCCCGGAAGCCCGGCGCGCGGGGCGGCTCGCTGGGGGCCGTAGGGACTTCGCCGTCGTCGCTCGGAAAGAAATATCATCTGAAAATGGCTGATTCCGGCCCCGGGGGGGTTGTGTGTCCGGCGGCAGGGAGAACGAAATGACGGTGATCCGCGGAAGATTCAGTAAGGTGACCCGGGTCTCCGGCCCGGCAGAAACCACCGCGACCAGCGCGCCAGCGGCATTTCGTGCTCTCGCAATCGGATTTCTCGTCTTCCTTGCCTCGTCGGCCGGTACGGCAAACGCGGCGATCTCGCAGCAAGCGGGATGGACCTCTCAGTACGCTTCCTCCACGTATCCCGCCGGGGCCGTGAATGGGGCCTACGCGATCGCCGCCGGATCAGGCCGGGTGCTCGTCGTCGCCATCGCCTCCACCAGGACGGCGGCTGGAGCCCAGGCAGTCACAGTCACCTACGGCGGGCAGGCCCTTTCGCTGGCGGCCGGCGACGGCGGTTCCGCCGTCACGTGGAACCACTCCTATCTCTATTACCTGAACGATGCTGGCATCTCCGCCGCAGTCGGCTCGAGCCTGAACGTCACGATCACGGGCGGTACGTCCTACTACACGTGGGTCTATGCAGCCGTGTACGCGGAAGTGAACCAGGCGACTTCATTCACCGATGCGGAGAACTACACCAGCGCAACCGCCAACAACACCGTTGGCCCGTTCAACCCGACTCTCACGATCAACGCGAACGACCAGGCGATCGAAGTCGTCAATCTCGCGCGATCGACGACCGGGACGACCGCTCGCACCATCACGACCTGGGCAGCGGGCTGGACAACGGCGGGTGTCTCCCCCGCGAGCATCGCAACAAACGGTCCTACAGCGACCATGTACATCCGGGACAGGAACGTGCTCACGGCCGCAAACGACGGCTCACAGCACACGGCAAACAACAACGGCACCTGGGATTCGATGACCGCCGGAAGTCTCAACGCTTCCATCAGCACCACCGTCGGCAACGGCACGAACCCCTCCAACGCGGCACTCTGCCCCGGCGGCGCCGCCACCATGCTCGACGCGTTCACCCTCCAGACCAGCTCGGGCACCGACACGGTAACGGGTGTGACGGTCTCTCTCGCGGCGGGAACCGCGGCCGGCCTGTCGCTCGTCGAGATCACGAACGACGCCGGTACCACCGTCTACGGCTCGGCTGCAAACCCCGGGTCCGACACCGTCGCCGTGACGCTGACGACGAACATCCCGGTCACGACGACGGCGACCCAGTACAAGGTGCGGGTGACGCCACGGGCGCACGCGAACATGCCTCTGCCTCAGGGGGCGACCTACACCGTGACGGGAACGGTCACCGCCGTCGTCGACAGCTCCGTCAGCGTCTACAACGACTCGACCAGCGCCACGGTCACCATCGACAACCTCTCGCCCGACAATCCCAACGGCGTGACGGGCACGCCGTGCGTCGGTCAGGTGACGCTGAACTGGTTCAACCCGATCGACGCCGACTTCAGCCAGGTCGTCATCCTTCGGCGGACCGGCGCCGCGGTGGCGGACATCCCGGTGGAAGGGACGACCTACGTCGCGGGCAACATCATCGGCGCCAGCTCCGTCGTCTACGTGGGGAGCCTCGCCACCTTCATCAACACCGGCCTTGCGAACGGCAGCGCCTACTACTACCGGATCTTCTCGAGGGACTCCTGCGGGAACTACTCCACGGGAGCGGCCGCGGGACCGTTCACTCCCTCGGCGACGACGGCGGACGTGAGGGTCACGAAGACCGCCTCGGCCCCGTCGATCCTGCCGGGCGACAACGTCACGTTCACGATCACCGTGACGAACAATGGTCCCTCGACCGCCACGGGCGTGACGGTCACGGATCCCATCCCGACGGACCTGACGTACGTCTCCGCGACCCCGAGCACAGGCTCTTGCAGCTACACGGCGCCGACGGTCACCTGCAGCCTCGGCTCGCTGACCAACGGCGCGAGCGCGACGATCTCGCTCGTCGCCACCGGAGCCGCGGTGGGGCTGCCGGTGAACGTGGCGACCGTCGCCGCGAACGAGGTGGACTGCGTCCCCGCGAACAACTCGGCGGGCGTGCGCGTCACCGTGCAGGCCCGGATCGCGAACCTCTCGATCACGAAGAGCGGCAGCCCCGCAAGCGTCGGCGTCACGGGCACGGTGACCTGGACGCTGAACGTCACGAACGGCGGCCCGGACCCGGCGGCCGGGGTGACGGTCTCCGACCCGATCCCCGCGGGGATGACGCTGACGTCGGCCACGACGACGTGGCCCGGAGGGTCCTGCACGGGGAACCCGCTCGTCACGTGCAGCCTCGGCACGATGAATAGCGGAGCGACGGCGACGATCACGATCGTGGCCGTCAACGACGGACCAGGGACGAAGAGCAACACCGCGTCGGTCGCGAGCAGCTCCGCCACGGACTTCGACTCCGACACGACGAACAACAGCGCGACGGCGACGACGACCGTCACGGGCGCCGCGGCCCCCCCTTGCGCCAACCCGGGGCAGCAGGGGGCCGGGGGCACGCTGAGCGGCGTCGTGAACACGTACTACCCCGGCACGGCGGACGTGAACGCCGGGGTCGCGAACACGTGCATCCCTGTCGGAACGCCGACCGGCTCGGCGGCGGCGATCGCCACCGGCAACCTGCTCCTCGTCATCCAGATGCAGGACGCGGACATCAACGCGACGAACACCACCGCCTACGGGGGCAACAACGGGACCGGCGCGGGTGCGACCGCGGTGAATGCCGGGAAATACGAGTTCGTCGTGGCCCGGGGCGCGGTCGGGGCCGCCGGGTGCGCCGCCAACACGGTCGGGATCACGGGTAACGGCACGAACAGCGGCCTCCTCAACAAGTACACGAACGCGGACGCGACGACGACGAAGGGCCAGATGCGATACCAGGTCGTGCGGGTCCCGCAGTACACGACCGCCACCGCGAACGGCATCACGGCGTTGCCGTGGAGCACGCTGACGACGGCGACGAATCAGTACGGGACGGGCGGCATCCTCGCGATCGACGTGGCGGGCGCGCTCACCCTGAACAGCGGTGTGGCCCTCAGCGCCGACGGGGCCGGGTTCCGGGGCGGAGCCGGTCGACAGCTCACCGGGGGCGCCGGGGCGAACGCCGACTGGCGGACCGTGAGCACCGTGACGACGAACGGGAGCAAGGGCGAGGGAATCGCCGGGACGCCGGAGTGGGTGCAGGCCGCGGCCCCTCTCCAGACAAATCAGCCGAACGACGGCTACCCGAACGGCTCGATGGCGCGCGGCGCCCCGGCGAACGCCGGCGGCGGTTCGACGGACGGGAACCCCGCGGACAACGACCAGAACTCGGGCGGCGGCGGCGGGAGCAACGGCGGTGCGGGGGGCAAGGGCGGCTACTCGTGGAACTCCCAGCTGGACACCGGCGGTACCGGTGCCTCCGTGACGCCGGCGGTGACCAAGCTCGTCCTGGGCGGCGGGGGCGGGGGCGGAACGCGCAACAACAACCCGGGTGCCAACCTCGCGAGCGGCGGGGCGGCCGGCGGCGGCCTCCTCGTCATCCGGGCGGCGCAACTCTCCATCGCCACGACCGCCACCATCAGCGCGAACGGTGCCGACGCCTACGACGATACCGAGAACGACGGTGGGGGCGGCGGCGGCGCTGGCGGCAGCGTGATCGTCACGGTGACCAGCGGCGACATGGCCGGGCTGACGATCCAGGCCCGTGGCGGCAAGGGGGGCTCGGCCTGGAGGCTCAGCGGCCCGGGAGCCAACCAGCCCCCGCTGAACCTCGGGATCAACGCCCACGGCCCGGGCGGAGGCGGCGGCGGAGGAGTCATCGTCTACTCCAGCACCGCCGTGCCCCCGGCGCTCGACGTCGCCGGCGGACCGAACGGCACCACGACGACGGCGCTCTACCCGTTCGGCGCGCAGCCCGGCGGCACGGGACAGGTGCTTCTTGCAGGCCCTGGAATCATCCCGGGCGTGGGCTCCGGCTCGGATTGCGCCCCCGACCCGGGCGTCCAGCTGACCCACACGCAGACCACCGTACAGTCCGGCGGGACCGTGACGCTCTTCGCCAACGTGAAGAACTACTCCCCGTTCACCGCCACCTCCGGGCCGATCACGGTCATCGTCACGCTCGACGCCACCGGCCCGGGCCTCACGCCGACCGCGGCGAGCGGCACGGGCTGGAGCTGCAGCATCTCGGGACAGCAGGTCACCTGTTTCCGCACGGCCTCCGACGCGCTCGCGCCGCAGCTGAGCTACCCGGCCATCTCGATCACGGCTGCGGTCGGTTCCGGCGCCGGCCCCGCGACGCTGAACAACGCGGCGACCCTGACGCCGACGCCCGACAAGGACTACAACCTCTCGAACAACAGCTCCTCCGACCCCATCGGCGTCGCGGCCCCCACCCTCGCGCGCATCCGCTCCTTCAAGGCCACGCGGAACGGCGACGTCGTCGAGCTCACGTGGAAGAGCAGCTTCGAGATCGACAACCTCGGCTTCGTCGTCCACCGCGAGTCGGCCGGTGCGCGCCGGGCGATCACGCCCTCGGTGATCGCGGGCTCGGCCCTCTCCGTCGGCCCCGCCCGGCCGCTCCAGTCGGGCCGGGCGTACGCCTGGGTCGATGACGACGCGGGTCCCTCGGACGACCTCCGCTACTGGCTGGAGGACATCGCCCTCGACGGGACGCGGAGGTGGACGGGGCCGGTCGTCCCGGATCCGTCGACGAGTCTCCCGCTCGCCCGCCCGGTGGCCGGGCTCTCCCCGACCCTCGATGCAATGGGCCGAGCCGCGGCGACGGGAGAAGGCGCCGCCACTCCGGCCGGCCACGGCGTCGTCCGGGCGGTCGCCCCGCCGCCGATCGCCCAGCCGCTGAGCGCGAGCACGTATGTCGCGTCCCGGCCCGCGGCAAAGGTCCTCGTGACCGGCGAGGGCTGGTACCGGGTGACGAAGGGCGACCTCCTGGCCGCCGGGTTCGACCCCGGCCTCGACCCTCGGGCGCTCCAGCTCCGGGCGGAGCGGATGGAGCAGGCGATCGTCGTCCGCGACGGCGGCGACGGCCGGTTCGACGACGCGGACTCGATCGAGTTCTACGGCCTCGGGCTCGACTCGCCCTGGACGGGAGAACGCGTCTACTGGCTGCTGGCAGGAGCTCAGCCCGGGCTGCGCGCCGGCTCGCCGGCCCCCGGTGGCTCGCTTCCGCAGGGACCCTCCAGCTTCCCCTTCACCGTCGAGCGGAAGGACCACGTCGTCTTCTTCGGGGCACTCACCGCGACCGGGTCCACGGACAACTTCTTCGGGCCGCCGGTGACGGCGACTCCCCTCGACCAGACGTTGACGGTGTCGCACCTCGACACCGGCGCGACGGGGAGCACGCCGGTTACGGTCTCGCTCCAGGGAGTGACCCTGGAGACGCACGTCGTGGACGTCCGTGTGAACGGGCACGACGCGGGGACGCTGACGTTCGCGGGGCAGAACGTGGGCACCGCGACGTTCCAGGTCCCCGTCACATGGCTCGTGGAAGGGACGAACGTCGTGACGCTCACCGCGCGTGGCGGCGCGACCGACACGAGCGTCGTCGCGAGCGTCCGGCTCGTCTACCCGCACCTCTTCCTCCTGGACCAGGGCGCCCTGCACCTCACCGCCCGCGGGAACATGCGGGTGACGCTCGGAGGCCTCGCCGACACGACGCTGCGCGTCGTCGACGTCTCGGTCCCGGCCGCGCCGCGCGAGCTCCCGGTCGCGTTCACCGCGGTGGCCGGCGGGTACACCGGCTCCGTTTCGGTCTACGGCGCCGACGCCACTCTCTACGCGTTCGAGGCGGGCCGCGTCCTCGCGCCCGCGGGTATCGTGCGGAACGTCCCCTCGGACCTCGAGTACAAGAAGACGAAGGCCGACCTGGTCGTCATCGCCCACCCGTCGCTTCTCGCCGCCGTGGAACCCCTCAGGGCCCTTCGGCAGGGCCAGGGGCTGACCACCGTGGTCGCCGACGTGACGGACGTCTACGACGAGTTCAGCTTCGGGGAGAAGTCCCCGGAAGCCATCCGCGCGTTCCTCGGGGTCGCGCGGGACAAGTGGGCGCGCGCGCCGCGTTACGTCCTCCTCGTGGGCGACGCTTCGTTCGACCCGAAGAACTACCTCGGCTTCGGCGACTTCGACCTCGTGCCGACGCGGATGGTGCCGACCGCCTACATGCTGACCGATTCGGACGACTGGTTCGTGGACTTCGACGGGGACGCGCTCCCCGAGATGGCGATCGGGCGACTCCCGGTGCGCACTGCGGCCGAGGCGGCCACCGTCGTCTCGAAGATCGTGAGCCACGACCAGCCCGGCACGGCCGGCGCGTGGAGCTCGAAGGTCCTGCTCGTGTCGGACGCCACGGACGAGTTCGACTTCGAGGCGGCCTCCGGGCAGCTGACGCCGCTCGTGCCCGCGGACCTGACGGTACAGCCGGTGTCGGTCGACGACCTCGGCTCCGCCGGAGCGCACTCGGCGATCGTCTCCGCGGTCAACGGCGGCCAGCTCCTGGTGAACTACATGGGCCACGGGTCCGAGGACGTGTGGAGCCAGAGCGACATCTTCAACGGCGTCGACGCGGCCGGCCTGACCAACGGCACGAAGCTCCCGACGTTCGTCCTGATGACGTGCCTCAACGGGCTGTTCGACGACCTCTGGGTCGAGTCGATCGCCGAGAGCCTGCTCAAGGCGCCGGGGGGAGGCGCGGTCGCGGTGTGGGCCTCCTCGACGCTGACGAACCCGGAGCCGCAGGCCGTGATGAACCAGGAGCTGTTCAGGATCCTCCAGGACCCGGCGGCCCGGATCGGCGACGCGGTGAGGAACGCCAAGGCCGCGGTGACCGACCTGGACGTGAGGCGGACCTGGGTCCTCTTCGGCGACCCGGCGATGCGCGTGAGGCCCGCTCCCTGAGCGGACCCTCCGGCCCGGCCCCCTCGTCGCGGTGACGACGAACGGCGCGCACGCGACGAGGGGGGGGCTCTCCACCTGGCTCGGCCTCGCGATCCTCGTCGCGGGGCTCCTGAACGGGATCGGTCCGTACCTTCGCCGGACGGGGCTGATCGAGAGGGACCTCTACGAGAGGTTCTGGACGCTCCACACCGGTTCGAACGGGTCCACGCGCTCCCCGTTGGGCCTGGGCCGGCGCTGCGTCGTTCATCGTCCGCCAGAGGAGGGCGGGACCGCGATCGAGGGAGGCGGGCCACCGGCGCGCTACGTCTTCACGGTCCGCCGGTGGGAGGTCGCCGGCAAGGCGCTCAAGGACCTCCTGCTCCTCGCCCTCGTCGCCGGATCGGTCCTCGCCTGGGCGCGGGGGCAGAGCGCCCTCGTTCCGCTCTCCCGGTCCTGGCCGACCCTCGCGCTGGCGGCGCTCGTGGCGTGGCAGGCGGCGGCCGGGCTCGTTCGCGGGCAACCCCTGACGACCGCCGCCGGGTTGCGCTCCTTCGCGTTTCTCGGGATCGCCCTCGCGGCGGGCTGGGTGACGGTCGAGCGGCTGCGCGGAATCGTTCCGTGGCTCCTCGCGCTACTCGGTGTCCAGCTTCTTCTCGCGCCTCTCGAGTACCTCCGCGGTATTCCCGTGCAGGGGCACATGGGGCTCTTCGGCGAGGTCTTTGCGCGCCGGGCCGCTGGGACGTTCGTCATGCCGAACACGCTGGGGCTCTTCGCGGCGTGTGTCGTCGCGCTCGCTGCGGGCTTCGGCGCGACGGCGCGGACGCGCCTGCTCGCGTGGCTCGTCGGAGGGCCCGCGGTCGTGGTATCCGGCTCCGGCACGGGGCTCGTCGTCCTGGGGACCGTGGGAGTCGTCGTCGCGACCTCCGGGGGGCGCCGCCGCGCGGTCGTCGGCCTGGCGTCCCTGGGAGCCGTTCTCGCGGCCGGGTCGATCCTCCTCGTCTCCGGGCGACCCGACGTCGCCGATTCCTTTTCGGGGCGCGTGGCCGGCATCGGACGCCTCCTGGAGGGCCGGACGTCCGACGTCCTCTTCGGCCGGCAGCTCGGCCTCGGGACGAACACGGAGCTCCAGCTGCGCGTCGGCCTCGGGAACGAGGAGCCCGACACGCGGCCGGCGGCCGGAGCGGGGGAGTCGGGGGTTGCCGCGATCGTCCTCCAGGTGGGGCTCGTCGGGCTGGCACTCTGGTTCGTGGCGCTCGGCCTCGCCTTCGCGCGGAGCGCGCCCGCGCGCCCGCTCGTCGTCGCCCTCGCCCTCGCGAGCCTCGCCCTGAGCGTCGGCGAGGTGTTCCCCCTGAACCTGCTCCTCGGCCTCGTTCTCGCGCTTCCCCGGCCGTTTCCCCTTGCGTCCCCACCCCTCACCGCCTAGGATCTGCAACTTTGTCTCAGAAAGACGGTCGCTCGGGCAGACCGCGGCGACGGGAGGTTCCGATGAATCGCAGGCAGATGTTCGGCGCGGTGGCGGCGATCGCGGCAGCGGGGATGTTCTCGGCGAGCTACGTTTCGGCGGAGGACAGGAAGGCCTCGGGCGAGACCCCGAAGGCCGAGAAGAAGACGGTCAAGTGCATGGGCGGGAACGCCTGCAAGGGGAAGAGCGAGTGCGGCGTGGCCGGCGCGCACACGTGCCACACTAAGAACGCGTGCAGGGGCAAGGGCTGGGTGATGGTCGCCTCCGAGAAGGAGTGCGAGGACCTGAAGGCGGCGAACGCCGCCGCGAGCGCCCCGAAGAAGTCCTGACGCGCGCGCCGTTCCTCGGGCACGGCATCGGCCTCCGCCGCGAGCACTACGCCGCGGTGATCGCCGGCGAGGCCGCGTGCGACTGGTTCGAGGCGATCAGCGAGAACTACATGGCCGTGGGGGGGCGCGCGAGGAGGATCCTCCGCGCCGTCCGCGAGAGGTATCCGGTCACGCTGCACGGCGTCTCGCTCGGGATCGGCGGGACCGACCCGCTGGACGAGGGGTACCTCGACGCGCTGAAGGCGCTCGCCGCGGAGGTGGAGCCGGCGTGGGTGTCGGACCACCTCTGCTGGACGAGCGTCGGGGGGCGCACGTCGCACGACCTCCTGCCCCTGCCGTGCACGGAGGAGTCGCTCGCGAACGTCGTCTCGCGAATCGCGCACGTGCAGGAGCGGCTCGGGCGGGTGCTCGTGCTCGAGAACGTCTCGAGCTACGTGAGGTACCGCGTCTCGACGATGCCGGAGGCGGAGCTCGTGGCGGAGGTGGCGCGGCGTAGCGGCTGCGGACTCCTCCTCGACGTGAACAACGTCTTCGTGAGCGCCACGAACCACGGCTTCGACCCGGGGACGTACCTCGAAGCGATCCCGCGGGGGAGCGTGTGGCAGTTCCACCTGGCGGGGCCCTCGGAGGCGGGGCCGCTCCTCGTCGACACGCACGACCACCCGGTGCGGCCGGAGGTCTGGGAGCTCTACCGCGAGGCGGTGCGGCGGTTCGGGAGGGTCTCGTCGCTCGTGGAGTGGGACGACCGGATCCCGGAGCTGCCCGTGGTGCTCGCCGAGCGCGACAGGGCGGCGGCGATCGCGGCGGAGGTGCTGGCGTGAACCTCCGCGAGGCGCAGGAGCTCTACTTCGGGCTGATCACGGCGCCGGAGGGGGTCGTGAAGGCGCTCGAGGAGCGCGAGGCGCGCGGTGAGGCGGCGCGCGCGGCGGTGGAGGGACTCTTCGCAGGGGACGAGCGGATGGGGGCCGTCGAGCGGCTCGACGTCTACGCGAACATGTACTTCTTCCGGCTGCGCGACGTCCTCGCGGAGGACTTCGCGCGGACGTCGGCGGTGCTGGGCGAGGCGCGCTGGCACAACCTCGTGACCGACTACCTCCTCGCGCACCCGCCGACGCGCTGGTCGCTCCGATGGGCCGGGGAGGCGCTGCCGGAGTTCCTGCGAGGGCACGCGTACGGCGCGGAGCGCCCGTGGCTGGCCGACGTCGCCGCGCTCGAGTGGGCGCGGAACGAGGCGTTCCAGGCCGGGGACGCCGGTCCGATGCGCGTCGAGGACCTCGTCAACGTCCACCCCGAGGTCTGGCCGACGCTGACCTTCGGCGCGGTGCCGGGGACCGTGCTCGTCTCCTCCCGGTGGGACCTCGAGGGGTGGTGGGGGAGCGGCGGTACCGAGCCGCCGGCGGAGGCGCCGGGAGGGCAGCTGCTCCTCGTCTGGCGCGACCCGGACGACGACGGTCACCACGAGGCGCTTCCCGCGGACGACGTGGAGCCCGTACGGAGGCTCTTCGCGGGCGCCCCCTTCGCGGACGTGTGCGAGGCCTGCGCCCCGGAGGACGCCGGCGAGGAGGAGGCCGAGGAAGCCGGAAGGCGCGCCGTGGAGCTTCTCCTCCGCCTGATCGCGCTCGGAATCGTCGCCCGCAGAGTGTAGAGTGCAGACCAGACCCCGTCGGGGACAATCGAGCAGAGTGTAGAGTGCAGACCAGACCCCCCTTTTCTCG